>CP073743.1:3000000-3185613 GCA_024397935.1 bacterium SCSIO 12844
AATATTCATCTGATACTGCCAATTCATTGCATTACCTTCAACATGAATCTTGGCAATGCCAATGACATCTTTGGTGGTACCTTCATAATAGTGATCATTTATTTTTTTTATTTTCCAAATACGATGATCAGTTTGACCGTCATAGTAAACCATTGTTTCATCTAGTGTACCAATGTCCTTATTCCAAGAAGCATCAGCAACAAAATCAAAACGCTTTGTGACTTTACCTTTCCAGTCTTGAATAATTCCAGATCCTTCAATTCTTCCATTAAGATAACTTTCTAAATTAAGTTTAGGTTGTGTATTTTTATATTGATCAATGGTTGCTGAGCAACCAAATAGTAAACCAATTGCCATCATTATTACTCCTATAAAAATAATTCGATAAAATATCTTACTGGTAAGAGGTATTTGTGACATTAATGTTGCTCCATCTTTTGTTTTAAATTGACAGTGGATAAGCCTGTCAATCGCCATTTTAACCAAGCAATTAAAATACATACGCCAATGAGTTTAAATAAGATAGGCATCAAACAATATAAAACTTTAATTAAGGTAACTTTATCTAGTATGGTCACTGCATTAAAATCTAGTTCTAGCCAGGGCAGTGTTATAACCGTTGCTATAGCAAAAGAAAACTTACCAATAAAAGATAATAGCGCATAATAACCATTGCCTAAATGCACACGTCTAGGTTCATCTATCCATTTTGCCAATAATAGATTAGGTAATATAATCTCTGCAGCAAAGCAAAACCCAGATAAAAAGCTAATTACAGAAAAATAAATGACATCGCCTTCTGATAAAAAAAATGCACCACTAAAAACAATGATTGCAAAAACAATAGATACAAGCCAAACTTGTATGATACCAAATTTAAGTGCTAGCTTTTTTACAAAATATATACCTATAATTGCACCTAAAAAATATAAAAATAAATATAACCCAGTCATTTGGGTACTATTTAAAACATATTTACTATAAAAGACAAACATCACACCCGCAACAGCTGAACCTAACACACTAAATGCATAAGCAGAAAACAGATAAATACCCATCTTATCAAATACTCTAAAATAAGCTTTTAATGTATAGCGTACTAGCGGAGATGATTGTCTATGTAATTGATGCGACTTATACCAACGAATAAATAGTATAAACGCAGTAAAAAATAGTCCTAGAAAGACAAATGAATAAATTTGGTAACTCCTAAGAATCGATAGATAATTCAAAAATAAAAACGGTAATACTGAAGCCAATAATACTCCAATAATATTAAAAGACTCCCTTATAGCTATTATTTTTGATTTGTCATAATCTGAATGTTTCCATAGCGCACCCTGCGTATTAACAAAAATATTAAAAAAACTAAACCCGATCGTTGCTAAAAAAACACCAACAACTAAGTTTAACAATCGGTTAGAAAAAATTGGCACACAAAGGATATAAAAACCAAAAATAAAAATCAAAGGAATAATTAATAACATCAACATCCGATATTTATTTAGCTTATCTATTAAATATCCTAAAAGAGGATCAAAAATTGCATCTAATAGTCTTAAAATAAATAAACTGATACTTAAGCTTGCAAGAGAAACATTAAATTGACTATGATAATATTCTGGCAGATAAATATAAATGGGTATACCAGTAAAGGCCACTGGTAACATGATGAAAGCATAAGGAATAATTTCAATCGATTTTAATCGTTGATTAGTCTCCACTATTTCAAACCTCTTAATTCTCTTGAAAGCTCACTATTTTCAGCTTTATCACTTAACCAAATATCAAAAAAATATTGACTAAATTTAGTGTTATCAATTTGACCTAAAAATTGAGCTTTTTTATCATAAAAGTAAGCATAGCCTTCAGGACTATAATAACCTATCAGTTGATCTCCTTCTTTAATATTGGGAAAAATCGCTTCTAACTGTAGTTGCCATTTTTTTAATAGCGATGCTTTTAAATTTGGATGCTGGGCTTGAATTTGTTGAATGCTTTCCTTAGCAATTGCTTGAGAACTAAAAGCACGTAAATAACTAATCTCAAGCAAAAACCCCTGATCGAATTTAAATGGCTTCTTAGTACTATATAACTTAACATCATACACAGACCAAAACCAAAATTTAAAGTGTATTTCACCAATTAACACACTGTTTTCTGATTTTAAATGAACTAATGATGGTTGAGCATATAAATAATTACAGCCAATTATAAAAGATAGCACAACTGACATCACAAATGATTTAAGCATGTGTAATCTCCCATTGAACAACATCAGTTCTTCTACTTTGAAAACCTGCAATACAATAAGCAAGATAAAATTGCCAGAGTCTTTGAAAGCGTTTATCAAACCCTAAACTAATCAAACTAGCATCTTGGGATTTAAATTTCTCTAACCAACAATAAAGTGTCTTTGCATAGTCCTGACCAAAAGAAAACCGATCAGTTATTTTTAGTTGTGCAAGATTAAGTTGCTGATTCATCGCTGTAGGACTTGGCAACATACCACCAGGAAAAATAAATGTTCTAATCATATCAGCACCTTTAGCGTATGACTTAAATAAAGCATCATCAATAACAATGCTTTGTATAACTGCCCTACCTTTAGATTTTAGTAATGCTTTTATTTTCTTAAAATAAATTGGCCAATATGCTCTACCCACTGCTTCAAGCATTTCTATTGAAACAATCGCTTCATACTGTCCTTTTTGTATTCGATAATCTTCAAGACTTATTAATGCACTATCACCTAAGCGTTTATTTGCATATGAACGTTGAGCTTCTGATATAGTGATGCCCTTATGTTGCATATTATTTTTCATAGCAGATTGCTCTAGAAATCCACCCCAACCACAACCAATCTCAAGTAGATTTCCACTTGATGGGATTCTCTCTAAAATACGATCATATTTATTTTTCTGAGCTTCTGCCAATGTATCTCTATCTGATTTAAAAATAGCAGATGAATAAGTCATTGTTTCATCTAACCACAATTGATAAAACTGATTGCCTAAATCATAATGTTGATAAATATTTTTTCGACTACCCTTTATTGTATTTCTTTTTGCTAGATAACTTAATTTGGCAAGTTGTTGATAAAAGAAATTACCTCTAATATAACCAGAAAAAATTGCTTCATTTTCCAAACCAAATAGTAATAATTTAGTTAGATTATCTGTATGGATATAACCATCACGATAATCTTCTGCAAGGCCTATATCACCTTTAATGTTTAAATTTGCAATTGTTCTCCAATCTTCTAAGATAATATTACAGTTTTGACCAGGTTTTTGACCTTTGAAATGATAGAAATTCCCTTCAGGTGTTTGTAAATGGATTTCACCATATTGTGTTTTCTCAAGTGAAGATAATAATTTATTTTTGATCATTTTCTCAAACATAATAACTGACTCTAAAATTTCTGCTTCCAACTACAATCATAACGAAATAAATTAAGAATAATATGAAATATAGATTAAATTTTGTTAATGTTATTACAAACTGTTAGTTGATTTGAATCTTGTTTAGGTCTTTTTTGTACTTTAACGCCTTTAAAAAATAATTTCAGCGCTTGATAATGAATTAAACAAATCACTTTTATAGTTAAAAATGGTGTTTTAATAAATTGTAAAAGCAAATTTTTATGAGATAATAATTTAAATTTACCTTCAAGTGAAGTAACCAAATGTAATTTATCCTCTAGAAAATAATGAATAATTACTCTAGATTTGGTAGTTGAATTTAATTGAATATCAAAATTAAATTTATAGTAACCGTCATGCGGATAAAAAGGCGAAACGTATAATGATTTTCTTCCACTAAACCATTGATTTTTAAGCATTGGTTTATTCTTTTCATTCATACATAAGTAACTATGTGTTTCACCAAATGTATTATTAACCTCATTAATTACAGCAATAAGCTTATCTTGTTTAAAACCCAACCAAAAACTAATAGGATTAAACAAACAACCTAATACTCTTGGCATGGTAATTAAGTATATTTTCTCCGGATAAATCTGATTGTTATTAAAAATTTTTTCAGCCCAGTTAATTGCAGGTGTTTGATCTCGATATCCATGATCTTTATCATAATAACTACAAAGCCTAAATTTATTATAGCCAAAAAGAAAGCTACCTTTAAATATCCCTAATTTATCAAATAATAAACAAGCATAATAACTACGATAGCTAAAATAATTTTTCTTCTTTCCTAAGCGACGATGACGTATTTTAGCATCAAAAATCAAATTATCATTACAGATTAATTTAGCCATGGTATTTTAACTCCTAAGCGTTTTGTCACATTAACAGCACTTAATATACCATCCTCATGAAAACCGTATCGTAGATATGCACCTGTATAAAATGTATTATTAAGCCCCTGTATTTTATCAATTTTAGCTTGATTTACCACAGCCTTTTGATTAAACACAGGGTGTTCAAAATAATGGCGATCAATTACCAATTTAGGGTCAATACTTTTAGCTGGATTAATTGTGACAAAATAATTTTTTTTTGCATCTAATTTTTGCAAATTATTCATCCAGTAACTCAAAGATATAATTGATTCATTATGTAACTGATCTTTTAAATAAACCCAGCTAGACCAAGCTTTTCTCCTTTTAGGCATAAATGAAGTATCGCTATGCAGTACAACTTCATTACGATGATATTTTATACTGCCTAAATAGTTTATTTCTTCTGAAGTTGGCATATCCAAAATCTGCAATACTTCATTAGAATGACATGCAAATATTACTTTATCAAATGTGCTAGATTCCCCCTGATTATCTTTTATATCAATACGCCCTGTATTTCTCCTAACTGATTTAGCAGCAGATTTAAACTTAATATTAGCATCCTTTAATTGTCTAATAACTTCATTGACATAAGTTGAACTTCCACCTTTAACAGTATACCAAGGTATATGATTAAATGCCCTCAATAAACCATGATTATTAAAAAACCTAATAAATGTCAACGCTGGAAAGTGAGACATTGAGCTAATAGGTGTACTCCATATTGCTGAACCCATTGCCATTAGGTAATAATTCCTAAACCAATCTCCAACATTTAAACTTTCAATATATTTATTCAATGATATATCTATATCAATCAGATCAGATTTTAATTTTTTTTTAGAATAATGATTAAACTTTAAAATATCTATTAACATTTTTAAAAATTTTAAACAAACTAAATGTCGTTTATCTGCAAATAAGCCTGATAATGTTCGTGTGCCATATTCAAATTGACCATTGTTTATTGAGACACCAAAAGACATATCACTTTTTTCAGTTGCTATATTCAAATGTTCAAAAAATTGCATTAAATTTGGGTAAGTTTGATAGTTGAAGACGATAAAACCAGTATCTATAGCTATTTTTTTTGATGCTTCTATAACACTTAATGTACGTGCATGGCCACCATAGTAATCATTTTTTTCATAGAGTGTAATTTCATAATCATCTTTAAGCATATAAGCTTGGGATAAGCCTGAAATACCTGAACCTATAATTGCTATTTTTTGCAATTTTGTTTTTTCTTTTGTCATGTAATCTTCCATCATTACTTTATATATCTTTATTCTACGCATAGATATTCAAATTATCGAATTAACAATTGTTAATATTTATGAGATTTTTTATGTTAAAAAAATGGTAATTTAATAATTACTGTTAAGCCCTTATCTGAATTATTTTTAGCAAAAACTTCCCCATTATGCTTACAAATAATCACTTTTGACATTGATAAACCCAAACCATTTCCTTTATTGCTTCTACTTTTATCTTCTCGAAAAAATCGATTAAAAATACTATTAATATTATTTTCTTTAACACCGGCACCTTGATCTATAAATTTAATAACATAATAATTTTCACAGGCTATACCTAATAATCTAAACACAGAATCTCGTGGCGCATAATAACTAGCATTATCTAAAATGTTTATGATTGCTTGAAAACATAAATCTCGATCCAAACAAAGTTTTTTTTTCATGGTATGTTTGAGTATTATTATGTTTTTTTCTTCAAAAATTGGCAAGTAATATGATATAGCATCATTTAATATCTCATCAATATAATGAGATTCTTTTAAAAGCGTTTGCTTACCATATTCAAGATAACTGATTCTTAGTAAAGTATTGAATGTTGTTAATAAGTTTTCACACTCAGATACTGCTTTTTCATGTGCCGGAGTATCATAATCACGTTGAAGAGATGATAGTTGATTTCTCATTCTAGTTAAAGGAGTGCGTAAATCGTGTGCAATGTTATCAGATACTATTTTAAGGTCATACATTAACTTCTCAATTTGATCTAATAGTTGATTAAGTACATGTGCTAGATTACTTAAGTCATCCCAACGAGTTACAATATTAATCCTCTGACTTAAATCATTGGTTTGCATCATTGAGACAGCAGTATTTGAGATATGATTAATACGCCTTAAAACATATATACTAATAAAAAAACTAATTCCAATAACAAGAATCATACAAACCATACTAATTAAAATGCTAATTTTAAATGCAATATATGCATTTAATAATGCCCAAAAACGAATTAACAAATAGCCCCACATTGATAGGCTAATACCTAGCAATAATGCAAATAAAAAAGCCATTTTAAAGCTTGAACTTATGATATAACGTCGATATTGAGATTTGGACTTATTTATTTGCATTACAACACTTAACTGTATTAATTTTTATCTTTAATAACATAACCAAATCCTCTGACTGTCTGAATTATATTTGAATATTTTCCATCTACTGTTAATTTTTGTCTTAACCGCGAAATATGTACATCAATTACATTAGTTTGGGGGTCAAAATCATAATTCCAGACCTGTTCAAGAATCATACTTCTGGTAATTACTTGGTTTTTATTTTTTAGCATATATACTAACAATTCATATTCACGAGCTTGCAATGTAAGTAGCTCACCTGAACGAGTGACTTGATGTGAAATTAAATCAATAATTAAATCATGACAGCTAAGAACGACCATATCTTTATTCTGTAAGCGTTGATTTTTCTTAGCTAATACTTCTGCTCTTATTACTAACTCTTCTATAGCGAATGGTTTTGTTAAATAATCATCACTACCTGATTTAAACCCCTCAATTTTATGATCAATTTGAGATAAAGCACTTAAAATGATAATGGGTGTTTCAATGCCTTGCTTACGCAAAATTTTCACTAATGAAACACCATCAAGATACGGCATCATCCAATCAACAATTATAACATCGAACTGATTAATAGTGACTAAATATAAGGCCTCTTTACCATCACTAGCTAACTCTATATGATATCCACTATTAATAAATCCTTCTCTTACAAAAGATAAAGTGGCATGATCATCATCAGCAAATAAAACTTTCATCAATTACTTAATTTTTTATCCAAGAATTTAAACAGTTATTTTATCTATAAAGAATAAATATTACCATTAAGTAGTTATCTACTTTCTGCAATGAAACATTTTATATTATTTAATATAGTATTAATAAAACCATCTAAAACAGGCCACAGCACCTGATAATGCAATTCACTCGGTAATGGTAAGATAGGAATAAGCCAACCAAAACAGTTTACTTTAAGTACTGGCTTATAAATAAGATCAATATTTAGTTCAGTGAATGTCTGTTGATCATTAACATTGATCATAATCTTTAAACACTTAAAGTAACGGCCTGCTTTACCACCAGAAGCTTCTAAACTAACTGTGTTATGCTCATAATTAACATCAAAAATACAATCCCATAATTGCTCTATTTTAATCGCTACATTTGATGGATGTTTGACTTGAGCTAAAATACTTGCCAAGAAACCCTCTTTATTTGAAAACTTTTCTTGCACAGCATGAAATGGCATATCAAGCACAACTGATTGTGATAAACAGTGTTTCTTATCTTTAATAGCGTACGCTGATGGCTGATAGTTAATTGATTTGCCAGATAATGATTCATAGATATTGTGACATGATTTTGCCAAAATAAATTTAATCGTATTATTGATAAAAAATGGCTTAATAAAAAAAAGATTAAATGGAAAAGCCAAATCAACGTAAAAAGCATCACGATAATAAACATACTGATTGCTTGAACTTATTGGCGTGCAACTAATCTCTCGCTTCATCTGTTTAAATATAAAACCTTTTTTACTATTATCTCTATCAACAACAATTTTCCATGCATTGTCTTGGTTATGTACTACCTCTACCTTCTTTAATTCAAATGCTTCTTCAGTTAGTTTATGTTTAAATTTTTTATCTCTAACAACAAATACTGGTTTTCTTGAATAATAGGCGCTACCGGTTTGTACTTTTTCTACTTCAGGTAAAAATTCAATTAATAATAAACCTTGATGTATGAGTGGCCAATTAAGAGGTTTTTCAAAAAACGCTAATAATGTTTTAGCATCAACAGGCATTTGATCTTCTACAGATGCCATATCTTTATACTCAGAATAATTAGATTTACCAGTGATTAATTGCATCAAACACACCTTAAATAAACTTATTCTTTATCATTATATTCAAGAACAATTTGGCATATTTGCAAAATTAATTATATTTTATAGCTTATTTATTTTTTGATTAAACCTATACTCTAGCGCATTTTTAACACTTGGCCATTCATGTTGAAGAATACTATAAACACAAGTATCTCTCAATGATCCATCTGCAAGAATCATGTGATTTCTTAAAATACCATCAAGCTTGGCACCAAGTGCTTCAATTGCCGCTCTACTTTTTTTATTAAAAAAATGCGTTCTAAACTCAACTGCAATACAATCAAGCTTTTCAAATAAATAGTTTAACAGTAATAACTTAACTTCCGTGTTTAATGCTGTCCCCTGTATACTTTGACAATACCAAGTTGAGCCAATTTCAAGTCGCTTATTGTCAAGATCAAGATTCATAAAGCTTGTCATACCTAAAGCTTTATTGGTTTTTTTGTCAATAACAACAAATGGAATCATCTTACTTTGCTCTCTTAAAGCACCGCGCCTTTTAATCTCTCGATTCATTTGTTCTGGTTTTGGTACATGTGTAAACCACATCTGATAAAGCTTACCATCTTCGACAGCTTCAATTAAATCTGCTTCGTAAGCTAAACTCAATGGTGCTAATTGAAGCGTTGTTCCATCTAAGATTAAGGTTTTCATTGCATCAATAAGTGTATTTGTAGAGGTCATAATCACCACCATTCGATCATTTTTTAAACAACCACATCACCCATGTTAAATCGTTTAAACAAACGGCTTAACTGATCAATCACCTGATTGGGATCTCTAGCATTTGTAATCATAGAAATTGCTGCAATGCCTTCTACATTAGCATCTATGATATCTTGAATATTGTCTAATGTAATACCGCCAATTGCAACTAATGGAATATCTGTTAACGATTGCCATTTTTTTAATTTTTCTACGCCTTGTGGCCCAAAACGCATTACTTTTGAAGTTGTCGGATAAATAGGACCTAAAGCAACATAACTGGGTCTAACACTTAATGCATAGGCTAGTTCAAAATAATCATGTGTGCTTAAACCTAAGCAAACATCTGAATTAACTAACTGATTAATCTCATCATAAGATAATATAGATAAGTCCTCATGACCTAAATGCACGCCATAGGCACCATATTCTATGGCTTTCTGCCAATAATCATTAATAAATAGTTGTAAATGATATTTTTTCTGTAAATCGACTGCTTGAATCACTGCTTTTTCTACCCAATCAAGTGGCTTATCTTTAATGCGCAGTTGAATGGTTTTAATACCTTTTTTAGCTAAGTATTCTAGCCATTTTATTGTATCTACAACCGGATAAAAACCAATTGACTGATCTAAACGCTTAAAGATATTATTCTTTTTAATTAATTTTTGATGTTGTGTTACTACAGGGAAGTAATTCTTGTTAATTGGAAAGCCACACTGGGCAACCGGTAAATTACCTTTATTTTTAGCAACCGCTTGAGCATTAAAAATACCCTCTGTAATATACGCTTTTGCTATTACAACTGCATTGAATAAATCATAACCCAAAGCTAATAGCGCTGTAATTGATGCTGCTAAGGTACAACCTGTACCATGAATACTTTGATGCCATAAACAACGCTTTGAACTTAAATAAAAATGTGTATTTTGCGAATAGAAATAGTCAACTTCTGGTGTAGTACTATGTCCCCCTTTTAAAAGCACTGCCTTTAATTGATAGGTTTGATATAACTTAATGGCACTTTCCTCTAATGAAGCATTTAAATTATAATCTCGCTTATCCAATAAAAGTAAATAAGCTGCCTCATCTAAATTCGGTGTGATTAAATCGGCCTTAGGAAATAACTTTGTTATAATGGCATCTATAACTGCTTTACCGACTAGCTTTGCGCCTGAAGTTGCAATCATAACAGGGTCACAAATATAAAAAATATCATCATACCGTTCTAAGAAATTACTGATTATTTCAACTTGCTTTACTGTTGCAATCATCCCTGTTTTAATTGCCCTAGGTAATAAATCATCTTCGATTGACTGTAATTGTTTTTCAAATAAGTCATCACTCACAGCATCAATGGCTATCACTTCTTTTGTATTTTGTGCAGTTATAGCTGTAATTACTGTTGTTGCATAACAGTTCAAATCAAAAAAAGTTTTTATATCTGCTTGAATTCCTGCACCAGCACCACTATCAGATCCTGCAATACTTAAACAAATAGGCTTTGCCATAATATTTCACTCACCATTGATCATTTGTTTTTCTTTTCTATGCCAAAATGGTGTATCCATTAGCGCTGTTGCAGATGCTGCCATTTCTCTTACTGGCATGCGTTTGGCCAAATAAGCATATCTGCCAGCTTTAATTGCATGCTTAAAAGCACAAGCCATCTCAACTGGATTACCCGCAAGTGCTACAGCACTATTTAACAACACACCATCAAAGCCCATTTCCATGACTTTTGCCGCATCAGAAGGCACACCAATACCGGCATCTACAATTAATTGAATATTTTGAAAACGAGCACGCAATACTTCTAATGCATATGGATTATGTACACCCTTACCACTACCGATAGGCGCAGCCCACGGCATTAATACCTTAACACCCAGGTCAACCAATCGTTTTGCCATGACTAAATCATCAGTAACATAAGGTAAAACATTAAAACCTTTATCAATTAATACCTCAGATGCCTCAATCACGCCAATCATATCAGGTTGCAAATTATAATCATCACCAATCACTTCAAGTTTAATCCAATTGGTTTTGAATATTTCTTGTGCCATCTCTGCCATAAAAATGGCTTCTTTTGCATTACGACAACCCGCTGTATTCGGTAGGATATGACAACCGGTTTTTAATAATTGTTGCCAGATATGATTATCCGTATTCGTTGCTAGACTACGTTTTAGTGATACAGTAATTAATGATGTTGAAGAGGCCTTAATTGAATCTAACATCATCTGCATACTAGGATAAAGCGCACTACCTAAAATAAATCTTGAATCTAAAGATTTATCTAATAACTGCCACATCACTTACCCTCCTTGCATCGGTGTTATAATATCGACTCTATCCCCTCTTTTAAGGCAATAATTTTTATACTTCTCTCGCAAGACTAACTGATCATTAATCACCACTAGAAAATAATCCCCCTGAACTTTCTCTGTGATTAAAAGTACCTCTAATGATGCATCATCTTCTGGAAGTTCAATAAGTTTTTGATTAAATTGAATCTGTATAAACATCACATACCTCTTTTGTTTTCACTAAATTTAGTACTTCAAGTGCAACTTTTGGTGCAAATAAATAGCCATGACGAGATAAGCCATTAAGACGAATCATATTATTTTTATGCTCAATAATTGGTAAATCATTTTCACTAGTTGGTCTTAGATGACTGATTGTTTTTAATACTCGAGCTTCACTAAAACGCACATCAATAACATAGAGCATCGATAATAATTCCATTAAACTTTCAACAGATATATTCGATAAATCATCAGCATTAATACTCGTTGCACCAACATAGAAAATACCATTGCCTCTTGGGATTAAATATAACGAATGCCTTGGATGGAGTAAGCGTATCACATGATCAATTTCAATCTGTGGCTGATAAATAACAATTGCCTCACCACGAACTGCAAATAATTGATTTAAATCATTTTTTGCACCTAAACCACGACAATCAAATATATAATCATGATCTATCTCATTAGAGCAATTAAAATCATTGATATTAATCTCAATTTGCTCAAACCATTGGACTTTTTGATATCTAGTTAAAACTTCATGTGAATAACGATAGAATAAAGGTACATCAATGACTGCTTCATCTTTGAAATATAAACTGTGTTTATAAAGATTTGTTGTATCTAGGCTTGGCATGATTGCTTTTAACGCTTTATCTGATAAATAGCACTTGCTGATATCAAAATGATCCCCATCAAATTGATCGATACGAAAGCTGATTAATTCTTTGATATGATCTAATTCTGTATGATCTTGCTTAGCTGCGATGATGACAGTTCCTTTAGTTTGAAGAACCTTATCTTTATATTGCGCCATCGTAGCATCTAAAAGCTTATTCCATAACGATTGCGCATCTTTACCATAAGCATAAATTTGCCCATGACATGTCATTAACTCTGCCATCGGCGCAAGCATTCCTGCTGCTTGATAGCCACAGCTTTTTTTACCATCTATTGTATCTTTATCATATAAATCAATCGATAGATGAGGGTTATCCTTAAGTAGCGTTAAAGCTAGTACACGGCCCATTAAGCCTGCACCCAAAATGGCTACTTTATTTAAATTAAGCATAATATTGATCTTAATCGATTAGACTTCACTATAAATTTCAGCACCTTGTTCAATAAAATCTTGGGCTTTTTGTTGCATTTGATCTTCAATTTCTTTAGCTGAATATTGGCGTACTTCTTGAGATATTTTCATCGAACAAAATTTTGGTCCACACATCGAACAAAAATGTGCTAATTTATGACCTTCTTTTGGTAAAGTCTGATCATGAAACTCTCTCGCCTTATCTGGATCTAAGCTTAAGTTAAATTGATCAGCCCAACGAAATTCAAACCTTGCCTTTGATAAGGCATTGTCTCTAATTTGAGCACCAGGTAAGCCTTTGGCTAAATCCGCTGCATGCGCTGCTAATTTATAGGTGACAATCCCTTCTCTTACATCATTTTTATCTGGCAGACCTAAATGCTCTTTAGGTGTGACATAGCACAACATCGATGTACCATACCAGCCAATTTGCGCAGCACCAATAGCCGATGTAATATGATCATAGCCAGGTGCAATATCAGTGACTAAAGGGCCTAGAGTATAAAAAGGTGCTTCAAAACAATCTTGTAATTCAAGTTGCATATTTTCTTTAATTAATTGCATCGGTACATGACCTGGACCTTCAATCATTACCTGCACATCATGCTGCCAAGCAATTTTAGTTAGTTCACCTAAAGTTTTTAATTCAGATAACTGCGCTTGATCATTCGCATCATAAATACTCCCTGGACGTAAGCCATCGCCTAAAGAAAATGACACATCATAAGCTTTCATAATGTCGCATATTTCTTCAAAATGGGTGTATAAGAAACTCTCTTTATGATGTGCCATACACCATTTAGCAATAATTGAGCCGCCACGAGAGACAATACCGGTTAAACGCTTTGCAGTTAGTGGGATATACGCTAAACGTACACCTGCATGGATGGTAAAGTAACTTACCCCCTGCTCTGCCTGCTCAATTAAGGTATCTTTAAATATCTCCCAAGTTAAATCTTCAGCTTTACCATTCACTTTCTCTAATGCCTGATAAATAGGTACCGTACCAATGGGTACTGGTGAATTTCTTAAAATCCACTCACGTGTTTGATGAATCGCTTTACCAGTTGATAAATCCATTACAGTATCAGCGCCCCAACGCGTGGCAATGACCATTTTTTCAACTTCTTCAGCAATTGATGAAGTGACAGCTGAAGTACCAATATTGGCATTAATTTTTACAGAAAAGTTACGTCCAATAATCATTGGTTCTAATTCTGGATGATTAATATTACAAGGAATAATTGCACGCCCTTTGGCAATTTCATCTCTAACAAATTCGGCCGTAATCTCTTTAGGTAAGTGGGCACCAAAATTTTCACCTTTATGGGAGATATTAAGTTCAGATGCAATTAAATATTCATTTGCCTTAAGCAAATTTTCACGTAATGCTACATAGCGCATTTCAGGTGTTATAATACCTTTTCTTGCATAATGCATCTGTGTGATATTTTGATTGTTTCTTGCACGCTTTGGTAATGGGATATTCGGAAATGTCATATCATCAATGATTTGCTCATTGGTATATTTAGAACTAAAGGCATCTAGCTGCTCAAAATCAGCTCTATGATGAATCCAATGATGACGTAGTTTTTCTAGCCCCTTAGTAATATCAATTTTCTTTTTTGGATCCGTATAGGCACCTGAGGTATCATAAACATAAATATCTGGATTATTTATTTTACCTACTTCTGTTTGCGTATCCGTTTGAATAATCCTACGTAGTGCTACATTGATTTCATTATCAGAAATACATACTTTTTCAGAGCTTTCATAGGGCTTTAGTAAATTATCATCGAGCTTAAATTGACTCATCATCTTTCCTTAAATTAAGTGTTTTACTGAGTCCATAGAAAGATATAAAAGTCACACTAGATAAAGGTAAATATACCAATAGTAATGATTATAAATACACTTCCTACGCCAGTATTAGCTGGATCAGGTTCAAAGGGTCAAAATAAATTACTTTTCTCAGCCGCCGATACGGCTCCCCTGTGTTTAACTTGATTGTTAGGATTCACTAAATCATTATAAATGTCAAGTTGGAGTTTTCCATTATGCTTATTTTATAGTAACTTAAATGATAACTCGTCTAAAATAATGAAATAAGCCATTCGATAATTTAACTGGAATATGGATATGCTTAATCAAATCAAATTAATGTTAATCTTATTGTTATTACCAACAATCTTAGCAGCTAAGCAAGAAGTAGCAATTTTTGCCGGTGGTTGTTTCTGGTGTATGGAGGCTGACTTTATCCATTTTAAAGAAGATAAATATCCTAATGCGATCATAGAAGTCGTCTCAGGTTATGACGGCGGTACGATTAAAAATCCAACCTACAGCCTAGTCTCATCAGGTAAGAGCAATTATAAAGAAGTTGTTGAAGTTACATTCAATCCAGATAAAGTTAGCTATGAAGCATTAGTTAAATTTTTCTTTTTACATATTGATCCCACCGTTAAAGATAAGCAATTTTGTGATGTTGGCAAACAATATGCTTCAGCCATTTTTTATACGAATGATCAACAAAAACAAGCTGCACTTAAGGTACTAAAAGAAGTAAAAACCATACTTAATCAGCCTGTCTTTACTGAAGTTCTACCAAGTACGACTTTTTATCAAGCAGAAGATTACCACCAACAATATTATAAAAAGCATCCCTGGCGTTATGAATATTACCGCTGGCGTTGTGGTCGCGATAAAACTGTTGATTCAATTTGGCAAGATAAACAATTAACAAGTTAAGCATTCGTATTGGTATGTACATTGCCTTGATCATCAACACACCAATAAGGTAATGTTAATTCTTCTAACCACGTTAATGCATCTACTCCCTTAAGCATAGCAACAGTTGTTGCACTGCCTGCGATAACACAATGATCTGCTAATACAGTTACTGAGGCATACCCTTTCTTAATTGGCCAGCCAATTTTTGGGTTAATAATGTGGCTATAACGTTTACCATTAATAATCATATAACGTTCATAATCACCACTGGTGCTAATACCGCCATAATCTAAGTTAATTTTAACTAACTTTTTCTCTGGGTTTCTAGGATGCTGAACATGAACAGACCAAGGTTCGCCATTAGGTAGAGGCCCAATACTACGAATGTCACCACCTAAGTCAATCAAACCATGCTTAATTTCATGCTGTTGGGCAATAGCAATAACTGCATCGGCTGCATATTCCTTAACAACACCGCCAAAGTCAATTTCCATACCTTTTTTCGGCAATAAGATAAAAGGAGGCTGCCACTTAATTTTATGCCAGCCAACTAAAGACAGTAATCTATCTATCTTTTTTTGCTCAGGCAATTGATTATTTGAAAAATTCCATGCCTTTCTTAGTACACCTGAAGTAATATCAAATAACCCATCACTTTGTTGATAGCAAACTTGTGCATAGTTTAATATTGCTTCTGTTTCAGCATCGACTTTTATTGCTTTATCAGAACCGGCAGAAGCATTAATCTTTGAAGTTAAACTATCAGAGTGGTAGCGAGTATATTTATCATTTAACTGATAAAGCTTGTGAATCATTTTACTGATAACGCTTTTTCCGAACTCATCAGAATGTGCATAAAGACGAATCTGACAAGGTGAACCCATCGTTGTAAAATCAGAGCAAATTGGATTAAGCAAAAATTATAACCTCATTAATCACATCCACAACCGCCACCACCAAATGAATACCCTCCTTTAGAAGCAGCGCGACTTGTATAAACTTCTTGTTTAAATTGTTCTGCTAATGGCGTAGATGATTCAAGTGACATCTGTGGTTTTGCAAGATATTCTTTCTGCCAAGGCTTTACACTTGCACAAGCGCTCATCAGTAGGACTAAAGATAGCATCATAGCGGATAAAAACATTTTTTTAAAAACTAACATAGGCAAAACTCTCTTTAAGTATTTAAAAGCCATTATTTAATTAATTCATTTAGTTGATCCATTTCATGTCCCTGATAGCCATAAAACGTTTTAATAATAACACCATCACGCGCAAGGTAGGCTGAAGGCATCTGAGGTAAATCAAAACGTTCTGCAGCAATACCTTCTGGATCAGATAAATTTACAAATGAAGTAGGATATTTTTGCAAAAACTGTAATGCATTTTTTGGATCTTGATCAAGATTAATACCTATCACGACTAAACTTTTTTTATTTAAATTTGTAGCTAATTGACTCAATTTTGGCAACGAAATACGACAAGGAATACACCAGGAAGCCCAAAAATCAATATATAAATACTTTGCATCGATTTTATCTATAGATACTTTCTTTCCAGTTTGATCAAGCACTGGTAAAGTTATATCAGGTATACGACTACCGACGCCAATTGCAGCATAACTTACTGTCGAGCATAACAAACTGAATAAAAATAATTTAACCACTAAAAACGGCTTTATCTTCATAGTTAACTCCCATATCAAATTCAAAAATTAAAATAACTTTTGAATACCAACATAAAATACATTCATTGTAAGTTTAGTAAATTCAGATTCACCAGGTTGTGTCTCCACTGTATGAAATAGTTGCAATGATTTATTACGATAGCTATATTCATATCCCGCATACGCCCTAAAACCTGTGCCAATAAATTCTTTTGAAATCTCTAACTGCAACCCTATTTCACCAAATCCAGCAAGACGGTAGTCACTTGTCCAGTAACCATCACTTGGTATTTCAGTAAAATAAAGAGAGTAAAAATCTGCAGCTGATTGAGAGTAATATCGAACCCCTGGAATTACAGTCCAACCAGAGTTACCAATTGGTGTATTTAAACTCAAATTAAACGTATGTGAATGAATGCCCCAATTATCTATATAATAACGATAACGAAAATTCATAGCAGGACCATTAAAGTAATACAACGCTTGAGTGACAAATGCAAATATGTTACGCACTTCAGGTCGAGAATCAGCTACAACTGGACTAAACCCTGGTGGTGGCGGTGGTGTAATCCAAACAAGCTTATAAGGATCTGATAGAAACCCACGTTCATTAGCATAGTAAACATTCTGCGACATTAAAAAACGTGGTGTGATTACTTGGGTAATACCTAAGAGGTACTCTTGATTATGTGATGTGCCACCCGTTCTTGTAAATCCTTGACTTGATACTGGATAATCATCGTCATATGAATAACTACCACCAAAAGTTAATGTTGTATTGTTATCATTCATATCGATATTAGCTTTCAAACCAGTAAATAAAGATGTGTAGTCATCTTCATCAGAGAATCCACCATTAACAGAAACAGAAAAATAATCGCTATAATGAGTCGTTTTAACATTCAGCGCCGTTCGTCTATCAATTACTGATGCACTTGTGGTTACTTGTGAGGCACCACCACCAGCTGTTGGTGTATAAAAAATAGGCGTTGCACTTGTAGTTACATCACGGAGAAATGTGATATCAGCATCTTGACTATCACTTATAGGTACTTGAAGATGTGCAAAGATACTTTGACTATCTGAATTATTATCAACATAATCAAAATGTGTATTACTTCCGCCATACATAATATCTGCAAATACACGCTTAACTGGTTTTCTGGATCGATCATCAATCGATAGCGGTGTGTATAAGGTATCATCTACTCCACCAGTATCTGAAGCTGTTTCTGGCTGTGCCTTTAAATCTGCCACAGATGAGGTTATATCATCTGAATTATCATCCTGTGTCGCTGTAAAAGCAATACCCGGTAACAAAAGCGCAGCACCTGTTAAAGAACATAGCAATTGTTTCTTTTTATCTAATTTTTTACTCATTCCGTGCGATTCCTGATAATGTTACAATTATTTTTTATCAAGCCACTTAAAGCAACCTTTTAGATAAAATTAAGACGCCCTATTAGTCCTATTTTATCTTAAGATACTTTATTACTAAGCATAGCAGATTTAGAAATTTTGCAAGTATTTGTGTGAAAACAACAAATAAACACCATAGTAAAAGAAATAATATGACTGCATTTCATCCTTCAATATGCACTAGGGTTTAGATTGAGATGCTTTTTCTAATGTATTGATTACTTTAGTTTGCGTCAGCAATTCAGGTAAGACGATTCCTTGTGGATACTGTTGACTGTAAATCACATTAAAAGGAATCGCATGACGGTCAAAGGAATTCAGATAACGGGTAATTTTAATCGATTTATTTGTCCAATCAGCTCGCATGGCAATGATATTTTCTTGATTAAGCGCGGTAATAACTTTTGGACTTTCTAATACAAATTTTTTATTGTAAAAACACGTCGCACACCAAGTTGCAGTCACATCGATAAAGACAATTTTTCCTTGACTAATATACAAGGGAATACGCTCTAAATTAAAAGGTTTCCAAAATGTATTACTTATTTCTATATCTGTCTGTCGATTTGTAAAAGTAGCTAGAAAAGGAATCGTAAAACTAATAAAAACCAAAAGTATAATTAATAATCCAAATATTTTTTTTAATTGTATTAAGAATTTATATTTTATAAACAACATAACAGCAATAATAATTAGTAAGGCTATAATAATTACAATAGCTAAAAGATTAAGCTGCATAGATAAGATATAAAGTAACCAAATAATCGTACCAATTAATAACATACCTAAAATTATTTGTAACTTTCTCATCCAAACACCCGGTTTTGGAATGCATTTAATAATTCTTGGAAAGATAGCAATTAATAAATAAAGACTTGCAAAACCCAAGCCCATAGCAAGAAAAATAATAATAATATCAAATGGGCTTCGTGATAAAGCAAACCCCAGGGCCGTTCCAACAAAAGGTGCAGAACAAGGCGTTGCCAATAACGTAGCAAATATACCTCTAAAAAAATGTTCTATTAAATAGTTTTTAGCATGTGTTTTCATAGCAAAGCTATTGACACTAAGAAACATTTTAAATTCAAAGAAACCGAAAAAATTACAAGCAAAAAATGTCAATATAATCATCATAAAGATAATAAATAGTGGTTGTTGAAATTGCACACCCCAAATAAAATCAACACCAATAATTTTTAAAAAAACAGCGACAAGTGCAAGCACAAAAAATGAAACCAAAATACCAACAGCAGTCGATAAAAATTCCTTGCGAACACGACCTTGGCTCTTATCTGAATTATTGATGATATCACTGATTTTAATAAATAAAATAGGTAAAACACATGGCATAAAGTTTAAAATAAACCCACCTAATGCAGCAATTAACAAAATAATCATTAATACTTTAATACCTGTTTCATAACGCGTAATTAACATTGTTTTTTCTAGGGCATTATTCTGGTCAACCAAGGTAATTGTTACAGACTTCTCTAAAGGCGAGATTTTAGGTGATTGATCCATATTACTATTATGATAAATTTGACTAACAAATTGAAATTTAGAATCACTTAACTTTCTATAAAGCTTAGGCGCATTAAAAAATAAATCACTTGGGCCTTCGATAAAAATTTCAGGCGCGACAAATGCATCAAGCGAACTTGTTGTAATTAATAACTCTGGAATGCCTTTTTGTCCTTTTTTCAATTCAACAGCATGTAATTTAAGTGACGGTAAATAATCTAGTTTCGGCACCTTATCTAAAAAGGCTTGGATTTGATTGGCTTTAGGAGATATCACAGCGTCTCCGGGTAATAAAGTCATATAGAGTTTTGTCTTAGCTGGAATACAGGCATCTATTCGACAAAGTATATAATTGAGTGTTAATGCCACTTCTGCCTTTTTTTTTGGCTCTAATACTTCAGCAATAACTGGAAAGATAACCTCATGTTCATAAACATTAGACTCTATGCCTAATATCATTTTACGCTTCGGATAGGGCCATAACATCTTAGTAATTTGAATATTCTTTGAATCATCCCAGCTAAACTCTGGAGGAATGCCTGCAACTCCAGGGTTGCGCCAATAAATTTTCCAGTTATCAAATAAGACAAAGCGAACACCTAACAAAATACTTGTTTTTTGCTCATTAAATGTATTAGCAGCACTTAGTAGTGTCACTTCTGCTTTGCTAGATTTTAAGGTATTTTTAGTCGCTTGATTAGATAATGAAGCAAATACACTCACACTAAATAGTAAGTAAAAAATAAAACAACAAACAATACTAAAAATATTTATTCTCATAAAATACCAAAAATAAAATAATAAAACATACCATTAATGTAAATTATAGTTATTTAATTTACTTGTCGCAAAAATAGTAGACAAATAAAGTGAAATAAATTTAAAGTAAATCTATCATTCATTAATGCTTCATTTACTTACTTTCAATAAATATCAATTAGTTATTTAAATAAATTAGGATATAACCATTGAAATATAAAACTCATTGCTTCATTTATGCGAGATCATTATAATTGCATTAACAATATTTAAACAATCCGGGGTTGCATAATGACAAATGTACTAATCTATTCAAAAAATGATTTGAAAGATGTTGAAGAATTAATCACTAAATCTAAGTGTTTTCTCTATCGAGCTGATGAAGGTCAAACTAGTGAGTATATCAAGGAGCAATTTACAAAAGACCTAAATCGACAAGGTCAACTGATTGGCTCAGAAAATAGATCAACAACCCCTCATTATGAATATTATATGAGTCAGTTATTAGATATTAAGGTAATGTTTGCTGCTGGAATCAAACTTGATGAAGAAAATCTAAATAAGAGAATAATAAGAAATGCACAAGTACCAGAAGAAACATATATAAACTTGAGTGAATGTAAAAAACAATTTGCAGTTTCAAATAACTATGGCGATAAAATAACAATAAAATTTGATACTGAAACTGGTGTGACTATTCACCCAGATAATCCAGATTTATTATCTAGTAACAAATTAACCATATTACAATTATTTGAACAATCCTTATTAGCTTACCCTGATCATAAACTACTAACAGAGATTAAAAAATCACAAAGTCAACTAATTGAACAGATCTTAAATGAACCAAAAGATAATGTTATTAAATCACTCAATAGTAAGGTTTTTCAATTAGAAGATCTATGTAAAGACATCTTTGAGTCAGATAAAAGTATCACAACTATACAAAATAAATTTAATGAAATTATGAAACCTAACATATTAGAGTTTCCCTTCTATCAACAGTTTACTAATATAGTAGCTTCACTCAGTCTTAGTCAATGGATCTATACTGACTGATAAAAATTTATCTGCGTTTAGACTTAACCTGCTCTTTTTTAGCTTTCTGATGACTTATGATATAAAGAGAAATTGCACTGATTATCGCTGCAATCCATTCAACTGAGTGTGCGAAATCAAGATCAAAGTAAAGGTTTATTACACAAACAACTAGATAACTAATTACCAATAAATAAAAAAGATATTTAATTTGACGATCTTCCACCCAATAATATGGCCAAAGCCCAATTAGATACAACATATAACTTAATAAAGTAATAGCTGCTTCATTGGCGCCACTTTTATCAATGGTAATACATTCTGGTAAACCCTACTGACCAATGGCTTTTTTAAGGAACTTAAAGGCTGATTCTTCATCTTGTTTTTCAGAAAGCATAAATTCTAGAGTGTCGGCGCCTTCAATAGCACGATATAAATAATAATCCTTGCCTTTAATTTTGATGTAGAGCCTAAGTTTCATTCATGCACCAACTACGATATGCCTTAGATTTTTTGTGTTTTTGCCTGAATGATGCTTCTAATTGATCTGCATAACTAACAACCCAACGATATACAGTTGTACGGTCAACTTTAAAACCACGCTCTCATAATAACTCTTCAACATCACGATAACTTAACGAATAAGATAAATACCAACGAATAGCTAATATGATGACCATTTTATTAAAATGACGCCATTTGAAACCATCATCTATAACATCCTGTGCCTAATTTGGCAGAAGTTTAGCAAAGTGACAATTTTTTGCAACAGAACCAATAAATTTAACTATATCAATTATTGTTTCTTAGGTTATTAATGATAGTTTAACTATAATTAAATCATCTTTTTAAGATATTAATTTATTTCTATAGACTATAATATAAAATTTAATCACAAATAATAATAATTAATTTCCTTCAACAAGAAGCAGAAAAAGGTCAAATCATGGCCTTCTTTTATAGATTGGCAGGTATTTGTAATGTTGGAATATGCTCTACTACACGTTTTTTAGGATTCCAAGACTGTTCATTAGTATAGTTAATTGACTTACATACAGCATTACCTGAAATATAATCTACTTTAAACCCTGATTTACTATTACCTAATAATTTAATTTTACATGGTAGCTGATTTTTATTTTTTAGCTTAAATGCCGTATTAATAGGTAATTTATATGTAGAATGAATATTTGAATCTTCACTTGAAGATATATGATATTTAACGCCATTAACTACAACAGATATTAAGCCTTCCTCTGATGGAACCATAAAGTGAAATGAAACATTTTTGTTATTGCTACCGCCTGGAGTAGTAAATGTTTGGCTGCGTTTTATAGTGTCATTTTGGTCTGAAGCAGCGACTGTTACAGTATAGGTTGTATCTGGAAGCAATTTTGTTTGTTTTATAAACATAGGTACTGGAGATGTTAATGGATTTTGATCAACACCCTTACCAGTAATTGTATATTTATAATTTACACCATCAATAGGTTGCGAAACAGCAAGCCAGGTAATCTTAGCAGTTGTTTTAGTTATATCACTAACTTTAATTGGATGGCTTCCCCATTGAATACTGTTTGGATTTGATTGATAAGTAATGCTTCCTTGGATTGTATCTCGTAATAATTCGTTATAATCCTTAGCTGTAGCAGTAACTGTATAGCTTGTATCTTTATTTGCTACTAGGTTACTAAAGTTAACCTGCAAAATAGATTGATCTTTTAATATTGTTGCATTACATGCAGCATTTGGTTCATTAGCCACTTTACAACTATAGTTAATGCTTTCATTGTTTTGACCATTGACTACTTTAGCTAATTGATTAATGTTAAATTGTTTGCTTCGTTTACCAAAAGTCATATTAACTGTCGGCGCCTGTTTAATCCATGAAATTTTTGTCATAATAGGCAATACTTGTTTACCTGGAGACATTTTAGCTAAAGTAATTTTAATTGGTGTCCCAAATGGCGGGTTAACATAATTGCTTACACCTAAATAATCACTATATGAATAAACATAATTATTAAAATATCTTCCAATTCCAGTTTTAGGATCTGGGTTTGCAACAGCTTCAGTATATAAATTAGCATACGACTTTGTTGTGCCTATAATATTTTTAGAAACATCTGTATAGTACTTATGGATTAAGTTTTTCATATTTGCTTCACTATAAACTATATTATTACCAGCTGGGAGCATACCAACTGATTGAATAGCAGATAAGGCTTTCCCAATTTCTTTGTGAGTATTTTTAAGCCATATACCACCAAATAATTCAGGAGCAGTTGGTCTATTGACAGAAAAGAAAGCTCCATTATTACAAGAAAATTCAAGAGTTTGTTTATCATTCAATAACGAAACATGCCCAATACATAGACCATGATGACTAGTCTGAATTTTAATAGACTGATTATTAATATAGTTGGAAAAATAATTGATTGGAAATACATGTGTAAAATCTGCACCATTACCTAGTACTCCTGGGGATAGTATCCTAATTATCTTATTGCCTTTCCTTACTACTAATTTACCCCATGTGCTTTTATCAGCATTATCAAGCTTAGTCGCTATATTTGTTAATACTTCCCTAACCTCAGTTCGAAAATAGAAAGTAATTTAACTAATTGAATTTTAAGATGTTATGATGAATTAAATTTCACAAAATAACATCACTCATCATGGAAGACTTACTCATCACAACATTTTGTCGCCTAGACGACTTCTGCATTATCCTTGAAAAAAATTTAAAAGCCAACCTAATAGGCAAAGAAAAATCAAGCAGAGGCAGAAAGCCTATTTTAACAGTCAGTGAAATAGCTGTAATCTTAGTTATGTTCCAACAAATTAAATAGCGTACATTTAAAGATTACTACAACGACTTTGTTTGTGTTTACTGGGTTAATCACTTCAAGAAGCTACCTAGCTATAACCGTTTTGTTGAGTTAATAGAACAAGCTATATTACCACTAAGTTTATTTATTTTAGCTAACCAAGGAGAACAAACGGGCATTTATTACATTGACCCATCTAAGCTAGCAGTTTGTCATAATTTAAGAGCTAAGCGTCATAAGGTATTTTCATCTGCTGCAAAGAAAGGAAGAACTGGCATGGGATATTTTTACGGTTTGAAATTACATTTAGTTGTAAATCAACACTGTGAAATTATGAACTTTCAGATTTCAAAAGGTAACCTACATGATAGCAAACCAATGCTCTCACTATGTGATAACCTTACTAGTTATTTATTTGGTGATAAGGGCTATATCAGTAAAGACAAGAAAACAACTTTATTTGAAAAAGGTTTAGAGGTAATTATAAAGGTACGAAAAAACATGAAACAGCCAATACTGACTACTGAACAAAAACAGTTATTAAATCAACGAAGCATTATTGAAACTCTATTTGATCATTTAAAAAACTCATTAATGCTTTGGCATACTAGACATCGTTCAGTTAAAAATGCCATGACTCATTTGCTTTCTGCATTAGCTGCATGGACGATTAGTCCAATTAAAATTTCAGCTCAAAAAAAGATTGCTTATATGAAAAATTAATTATCGAACTGAGGTTGGTTAGATTTAAAAGGCTATATGAAAGTTATGGATTATAACTAACAACAGAAACGGGAGAAGAGCCCCCCCTATTACTCTGGTCATTTTTCATATTCATTGTAGAAGAAGCAAAAAAGCATTGAAATGGACGATTTAGAGCATTGATAGTGGTATCATTCAAATTTTGAATTTCTTTTAATATTTGCTCTAAATTTTTATCAGAAGCTAAAGCAGTTAAAGCATTATCTTTATCAACTCCACTAAGATGCTTATCTTGATCTAGCAAATTAAAACATAAACTAAATTCAGTGATGTTATCTAGATTACTAATTATTTCATTAAAATTTTTCTGATTAATACGCTCTAAATAGTGTTCGTATCTATCAATAAAAATAGCAGAGAATTTCAATACGTTATCATCAACTATAAATTTTTCTATAGTATTAGAAGATATTTTTTTGAATAAGCTCGAATGTGATTTTATAAAATTCATGTTTGTTATTTTAGCATCACTTTCGGCTATAGTAAAAATTTTAGTATGTTTAATTAACTGATCATTTTCCAAGCACATTTTCACTAATGTTACTAATGAACTATTTTTAATTAGGTTGTCAAATTTTTTTTGATCCATTGATAATAGATAGAATTTAGGCATTATTATTAATTGTTGAAGTTCCTGGTTATATATTATTTCTTCTAGCTTTTCAGCTGTCATCTCACCATACTCCTTTTTCTTATCATCCAGGAGAATTATTGCTCTTTGAAGTGCTTCATTATTTATTATTTCATTAGAGTTATTTTTAAAAACATCTCCATATTTTTCAGTTAGTTTAATTGCTAAATTAATCTTTGCAATATTTTTTCTTTGAATTTCTATTGTTGTAATATTATGGATAATTATATATTTATAAGCAGGAAAACAATGTGCATTTTTAATTAATTCATTAAGATTATTAGTCTCAAGCTTGTTCAAGGGTAATTGTAATAAGTTATGTCGTATTGAATTATCTTTTATTAATTGATTAAGGTTATCAGCATTAATTTTATCCAATGGTAATTGTAATAAATTATCTCGTATTGAACTATCTTTTATTAATTGATTAAGGTTATCTGTATTAATTTTATCCAATGGTAGTTGTAATAAGTTATGTCGTATTGAACTATCTTCTATCAATTGATTAAGATTATCAGCATAAATTTTATCCAATGGTAATTGTAATAAGTTATTTCGTATTGAACTATCTTCTATTAATTGATTAAGATTATCTGTGTTAACTTTTTCTAAAAATCCAGTTGAGTATAATTTATTAAATATACCATTTATAGCACCAATCTTATTCATAGCACTATTGAAGTCATATTCTAACTTATTAAATACATAAGACATATATGGATGATCTATTAATATTTTTAATTGATTTGGACTAATTTTGTTTTGGTTAACTAAATCCAAAATTTCTTTCCTATATTTAATTAACCCATCTGTAATTGTCAAAAAATCTTTTATATTTTTTACTATTCTTGTTTGTTTATTTATTCTAGAATAAATCTGAACTATTGATGATAAATCATCCACTAATTTGGCATCAAAAATTAGTAATTCAAGATTATCTATGTCTATATTGTTATTTATATCTAAAAACTGAAATAAATAAGCAAGGTTTGTTATATCTGACTTATTTTTTTTCATAAGAAGATTTTTACAAGACTCTCCAATGGTTGTTTTACTTATTTCTGTAAAAAGATATGAATAACTTGTATTTAATTCCCCTATATCTGTAAATGACATAATATTTTTTTTGGAAAAATTTTGTCCTTTATTGTATTTTTCAAAAATTGAAGAAATTTTAAATAAATTACCATGGTTTTTATTTAAACAATAAATTAAAGAATTTTTCTCAGTACTAATTTCTATAATTTTTGAAGCAGTATTAACTATCTCTGCCCAATTATTATTAACAGCATACTCAGAAACAAATATAGACAAATCAACTTCATTTAACAAATTATGAGTTTCTAGATTACGTAATAGAGCTTCAAAAGATATGAGTAATTTTGGGTTCATATTTTTTAAGATATCTGTGATACTTCTTTGCTTTAAATCATCAGTTAATAAAAGTTTTTTTAAAATATATCCAATATGAGGAATACTTTCACTCTCCTGCATCAAATGACTAATACTTATGTTAAGTAAGTATTTTAAAGAAGATAGAGACTGAAATATAGATGATATATTTTTTAGACTCTCATAATCAATTTGTTTATCTAAAAGATCTGAAATTTCTTTTTTGTAGTAGTTACTAGGTATTGATTGAATCATATAATTCAGCTGCAAATAATAATTATCATCTTGAGTAAGTAAAAAATTTATTTTATCTTGATTTAAAACTCCTATTTCTTTTAGTGATTTCAGTAAATATAATAAATTATCTGATTTTTTATTATCAAGAAAAAGTTTATCTATTTTAAAATCATTTATAAGTGATAACTCATAATACGGTAATTTAGGATTGTAACCTGTATTTTTAAATATTTCTGAAAAAACATTGTATTCCATTGATCCATATTTAGGTAGATTTTTTTTAAATATTTTTATTATTTCAGTTATTTCTATTGTATTACTATTACATAGTTTGCGTAAATTTCTTATTGATTTATCAAAATTAATAAATTTTCTCATCCAATTTAATTTATTATATTTTCCCAATTCATTTTGAATTATATTTTTGTTTATAGTCATTGTAATATACCTGATAAATAATATACTGCTATATAATATATATACCATATGCTATAAAAATAGTAATGTCTCTTTTTGTTACATAAGTGATTAATTAATGATCATCAACTTGTTAGCAATTCTTAGGTTAGGTTGCAAAATGTACAATATTGTAATAAATATATACTTGATGCAATATGAATTATATATAAAATAAAATCTTAACAATATAAACCAATGGACTTTAAAAGTTGGTATTTGACCAACAAGATAATGGAAAATAGCTCAAATACCTACTTATAACTTTAAGATGGAGATATAGTATGGAGCCACACAAAGTAATTACCTGGTATGACAAAAAAAATACAGGAGCAGTTGGATGGATAGTTATACATAATTTAATAAATGGAGTTTCTGGAGGTGGTTTGTTTATGAGCAGCTCTGCTTCGTTACAAGAAGTAGCTGATTTGGCTTATACAATGAGTTTAAAAAACTCTTTACAAATCCCTAAGCTTGGTGGAGGTAAAGGAGGTATTAAGTTTGATGCTGAAGACCCTCGAGCAAATGATGTGCTAAAAAGATTTCTCAAAGATAATATTGATATTATTAAAAAATATTGGAGTACTGGTGGTGATATTAATACCAATACAGAAGATATAGAAAATATTTTAATAAATAATTCGAATTTGAAATCATCTTTTGACTGCTTAGAAAATATGTTACAAAAAAATTTTAATGTTAAAACATGCATTGATACTTTTAAAAAAAGATTACAAAAAATTGAAGGTCCGAATATATCAATAAGCCATGCAATAACTGGTTTTAGTATCTATACAACTGTTGAAAATATTGTTAATACAATAAGCTATAAACCTAAAATTATTATACAAGGCTTTGGCAAAATTGGTAAAGCTTTTTGCATGTATGCAAAGGATAAATACAACATAATAGGAATTTGTGAGCGTGATTGGTTTATTTCAAACTCTGAAGGGATAAATGTTGGTTACTTGTTAAAAAACTCATTTGATACAAAAATGCTAGAAAGCTTAAATTTACAGCAACGAATGAACAACGAAACTGATGTAGATTTTCTTTGTCGATTTATACAATGTAATAAGGCAGATATCTTCTGTCCTTGTGCTACCAGATATTCAATAACATCAGGAGTACTTGATTCATTAATTAACTGCACATTCTCTGATTTAAAATTTGGAAATGCATATATTGTTGCAGGGGCAAACAATATTTTTGCTTCACATGATTTAATAGATAGGGCATTTTTAAGTGGTATAAAAGTTATTCCAGAATGGGTCTCTAATTCAGGTGCTGCTTTACTATTCCTTGAAGCATTAAAGCAACAACAAAATGTTAGCAATTGGAATAATTATATTAAAGAATTAGTAAACGATAGAATATCATCATTCCTTTTTAACGCTGAGTACATTGCAAAAAAAAATAACATAAACATTTATCAAGCTTGTACCCAAATAATACAAAATGAGGAGGTAGCTTAATGCCTTATGAGATCTTAAAGAATATTCCCCATAAAAGAGTTGTTACTGGTGAAGATAGTAGTGAGGAAATTTATGACTTATATCAACTAGGTATTTTTAATAAGAAAAATATTGAGTTAGTAGAGTTACAGCCAAAAACTTTTTATAAACAACACTATCACAAGCATAGCCAAGCAGCAATTTACATTATTTTTGGTACAGGTATTTTTCTCTTAGGAGAGAATAAAGTTAAATATAAACAGAACATGCAGATCGATATAGCTAAAAACGTGTTACATGGATTCGTTACTAATACTAAAACTCTATTCCTTAGTATTCAGTCACCTCCTATATTAGACCCCAAAACTAGTACTATAGATTTGCATTATTTGCAAAAAACAGTGAAGGATATGGAATGAATAAAAATACAGGCATACCTACAAATATGGGGTTTGATCATGTTGGGTTAGTTGTTCCTAATGCCCAACTAGCAGCAGACTTTCTAATAGAAGTTTTTGATGCAGAGTTTGATTGGGAAGTAAAAAGAGAGCCAACACCTAATGCTGGCGAAAGAGGTTGGTCAGACATTCTTGGTGTAGATCCTGAATCATATATGCCACATGTTATTATGCTAAAATGTGGCGACCATCATTTAACTCAATATATAGAACTTTTTGAGTGGCACACTCCAGAACAACCTTCTCTAAAAGGCGAAGGTAATTGGCATAAATTTAGCGATTTAGCTAATAGTTATATCTCATTTACTGTCAAAGACATTGATAAGGCTGTAGATTATATAAAAAAAAATATAATACCTAAATGGTCAGGTACAAGATTTATTCAAGATCCACCTATGCAGTTTCCTCTTAGAGGTGAAGTTTGCACTTCAACTTTTTTAGTATCTCCATGGGGAATGTGGATTGAATTAACATGCTGGAGCAAATCAAAAGAAAAAGGTCAGATAATTAAAAAGCAATTGGCAAATAAAGCAGACCCACTAATAGGAAAAAATATTAATGAATTACCTACACCATCATTTCTTTTAGATTTAAATATTGTTGATCATAATATCAACCTAATGAAAAAACGTTTCAAAGCTAAAAAAGTAATGTGGCGAGCCCCTTGTAAAGCACATAAATGTCCAGAGTTTGCACATTATCTTATTAATAAAGGTAATATAAATGGGGTTGTATTATTAACTCTAGATGAAGTAGAAGCTTTTGCTAAAGCAAATATTCAGGATATATATTTTGCAAACCAGGTAGGGACTATAGAGGAACTAGAGCGTTTATCATCAATTGCAAAGCTAGTTAAGCGCTTACGAGTTGCTGTTGATGATATAGACTATTTGAAAAATTTAGCAAAAGTTGTAGAAAAATGGGAAATTACCACACCAATTGAGGTATTGGTCGAACTTAATATAAATCATAACCGCTGCGGTACAACCATTCAGGAGGCTGTAGAATTAGCAAAACTAGTTAAGCGCATAGAAAAAGAAAGTAATTCTCTATGCTTTGTTGGTATTACAGGCTATGAAGGGCATACACCAATATTATCTCCAAAGGATAAAACGCGTGAAAGTATATTATCCCATGAAATTTTAGCTGAAGCAAAAAAAGCCATAGAATCTGCTGGTATAGATGTAAATGTTGTTAGTGGTGGTGGTAGTTGTAACTATATTGATTGTTTAGATATAGGCATAGTAAATGAAGTACAAGCAGGAGGCGGCGCAATATGTGATCTGCTTTATTGTAATAAAGCTAATTTAAAAGATCATGGGCATAAATCTGGAGCTTTAATATTGACACAAATCATTAGTATGCCAAGCAATAAAACCAGAGCAACTGGCAATGCTGGTTTTAAGGCCACTGGCTGGCACCCATTTGGAGGGTTACCACAACCTAGAGATAGACAGGATATAGAGGTTGTTGGCCTTAGTGCAGAGCATACTAAAATTAAAGCGTCAAAGGAGAATGATGATAGGCCTATTAATATGAATAGGGGTGATAAAGTGGTGCTAATTCCTGGGTATACAGATGCCATGGGTTTTTTGCATAAAAAGATTTATGCAGTACGTAATGATCAGGTTGTAGCAGTTTGGGATACTATATGTTAGCGCCAGAAAAAACTTTAGATAAGGACAAATAGCAAATTATTTCAAGGCTAAAAAAAGCTCTGGTTTTGTTGAAGGATTAAATAATAAGATAAAAGTAATGAAAAGAAGATGCTATGGTTTAGCATCTGTTGAGAGTTATTTTCAAAGGTTATGGTTGGGCTTAAAAGACTATGAAGCTTATGGATTATAACTAACAACAGACACGGGAGAAGAGCCTATTTATATTATAGGGACTACAAATTTCATAAAAAATATATACTTAGAAGCAATAAAAAAAGTCTTCATACAGATAATTTTTATACTAATTATCAAGTTTTAAAATCAGGTAATATAAACTAAGAAAGAAGGATAGTTGAATATGAATAACTTAGTTAAAGATGTAGTAATAGTAGGTGGAGGTACAGCGGGCTGGATGACAGCATCATATTTGCAAAAAGCATTGCAAAACTCTGTCAATATTAGAGTTATTGAAACACCAAAAATTCCAAAAATTGGGGTTGGAGAAGCAACAGTTCCTAACTTACAAAAAGCATTTTTTGACTATTTAGGTTTGAAGGAAGAAGATTGGATGCCTAAATGTAATGCATCTTTTAAAATGGCTGTTAAGTTTATCAATTGGAAATCAACTGATAAAAATGATCATTTTTATCACCCATTTGGATTATTGCCTGATTGTGATCAAATACCTTTATCTCACTATTGGTTAAACAACTATCTATCGAATAAAACTAATAAGGCATTTGATTATACTTGTTTTAAAGAACCTCCAATAATGGATGCTAAATTATCTCCAAAATGGTTGAATGGTGAAAAATCAACTCGTTATGCTTGGCACTTTGATGCTCATTTAGTAGCTGATTTTTTAATGAAATTTTCCATAAAAAATAAGAATGTGTCACGTATTGAATCTAAGGTCATAGCTATTGAGAAGGATAATAAAGGATTTATTAGGGCCTTGACGTTAGAAGATGGCAGAAAAATTTTGGGTGATTTATTCATAGATTGTTCTGGTTTTGAGGGATTGTTGATAAATAAAGCATTAGAAGAACCGTTTATTGATATGAGTGATCAGCTACTATGCAATAGTGCTGTAGCAACTTCAATCACACATGATGATGAAAAATATGGGATTGAACCATATACATCAGCAATTGCAATGAACTCTGGCTGGACTTGGAAAATACCAATGCTAGGACGTTTTGGTACTGGGTATGTATATTCTGATTCATTTTCTACTGACGATCAAGCGGTTAAAGATTTATGTAAACTTTGGAATATAAATGAGAATAAAACAACCTTAAATAAGATTAAATTTAGAGTAGGTAGAAATAGGCATAGTTGGGTTAAAAACTGTATCAGCATTGGCTTATCAAGTTGTTTTTTAGAGCCACTTGAATCCACAGGCATATATTTTATATATGCTGCAATTTATCATTTGGTAAAATATTTTCCAGATTTAAACTTTAATCCTATATTAATAGATAAATTTAATAATGATATAGCAGAAATGTTTGACGATACTAGAGATTTTATTCAGTCACATTTTTATTTTTCACCAAGAATGGATACTGAGTTTTGGAAAGCTAATAAATCATTAAAATTAACTGATAGTATTTTAAATAAAGTGGAACGATATAAAGCAGGCTTACCAATTAATCAGCCAACTACTGATGAAAGTAATTATTATGGTTCTTTTGAAGCTGAATTTAAGAACTTTTGGACCAATGGAAGCTATTATTGTATTTTTTCAGGACTTGGCTTCATACCTGATAACTCTTTACCTTTGATAAAATACAAACAAAAATCAATTAATCAAGCAAATGAAATAATTAATCAAGTGAAAAATAAGCAGGATCAACTATTGTTAACTTTGCCATCAAATTATGACTACCTTTGTCAGCTACATATGGGTAAGACAACAATTCTCAGCTAGCTAATCAATCGTAGATTTTAGGGTAAATTTCACTTATTTATTTTTGTAAAATATTATCACAAAATTGGCATTTTGAAGTAGAATATTGATCATTAAATATTGAATTTAAATGACAGATCATCCAAAGACATGTCTTAGCTTTGGTCAACTAGTAAAAAGCTTTAACCAAAGTTGAGATCTACCACAAGATCAAAAGCAGGCTTGTTGCATATTCCGAATTAAACGTCAGAATCTTTCTATGCTAAGGTTTTCACATAAATCCATCAGCATATAAATTGATCTGGTTACCATTAGGTAGATACTTTGTTATGGGATGAATTATCATCTTATCAACAAACCAGGAGAACTTTATGACAACTAGAAAACGTCATTCTTATGATGCTGAATTTAAACGTAATGCAGCATCGTTATATGTTAATGGTAAAAAAAGCTTATCAGAATTAACAAAGCAATTAGGAGTAGCAGAATCTACTTTATACAACTGGGTTAGTGAGTATCGTCAACGAGGAGATGAAAGCTTTAAACCCAAAGAACTCTCGGCACAAGAAAAAGAATTACTTGCGCTTAAAAAGCAATTAGCTGATGTTAGCATGGAGCGTGATATATTAAAAAAGGCGTTAACCATTTTCTCAAAGAAAAAGTAAAAAGAGCCGAGCTTTATGAATTTATTAATTTGTATCGGCGAGATTTCTCAATTGAGAGAATGGCAAAGATTTTTGGTGTTAGTCGTAGCGCTTACTATCAGTACAGTCGTGGTAACTTGTCTAAGAAAGAGATAATAAATAGCCAGTTACGCCCTCTGTTAATCAAAGCATTCATAAACTCAAAGGGAGAATATGGCACAAGGCGGTTACAGCTTTTACTTAGACGACTAGATATCTATGTCGGTCGTAAACGTATTGCTAAGCTAATGAAAGAATTGGGGCTTTATGCTAAAGCAAGAAGAAAGTTTAAGGTAACCACCAATCAAAGTAAAAGACCTTATTATGTTGCACCTAATTTGTTAAAACAAAAATTCATGGTAGAAGCTCCTAATGAGGTATGGGTGAGTGATATCACTTATGTGCCAACTAATGAAGGATGGTTATATTTAGCAACTGTTGTTGACTTATTTTCAAGGAAAGTTGTTGGCTTGGCTATGAGTCAGCGTATTACAGCTGATTTAGTTTTAAGGGCAGTTAATCAAGCAGTTAAAAGGCGACAGCCTGATTCAGGGTTGATATTACACTCTGATAGGGGATCTCAATATACAAGCCGAGTTTATCATCAATTAACTAAAAAGCATCGAATTAGATTAAGCATGAGTAGTACGGGTAACTGCTATGACAATGCTGTAGCTGAAAGTTTTTTCCATACTTTGAAATTAGCAGTTGTACATGATCAGAAATACCAAACTAGGAATCAAGCAATGCGCTGTATCTTTGAATATGTTGAAGTTTTTTATAACCGCCAAAGGATGCACTCAACGTTAAACTATTTATCACCAGAGGAGTTTGAAAGAAATTATTTTAATCAACCACAATATCCCATAGCCAAGTGTCTAGTAAAAGGTTGACAGATCAAGAAAATTCAAGATTCATTTTTGAATTTTCAATCTAAACTATTTGAATTACCAACACAATGGGTAAGTAGAACGACTGAGTCACCCCAGCCGAACCCTTGCAAAACCGGACGTGCCGCCCCGGATAATGACTGATAAAAATTTATCTGCGTTTAGACTTAACCTGCTCTTTTTTAACTTTCTGATGACTTATGATATAAAGAGAAATTGCACTGATTATCGCTGCAATCCATTCAACTGAGTGTGCGAAATCAAGATCAAAGTAAAGGTTTATTACACAAACAACTAGATAACTAATTACCAATAAATAAAAGATATATTTAATTTCTGTTAACATAACCTAGCCCTTATGTATTTTATTTTTGCCTTAACTATATTTTTACATTCACAGAAAACAAATAAAATACGATAAATCTCCATATTACATCAGAGATTGACGATTACAAACATACGTGATTATTTAGTCAGGTTACTTTAAATATCTCAACATCACTAAGGTAAGTATAAAATTGAGTCGATAAAACATATTAAATAAGCGATGAATAAAGTATAAGCGTTTAATCATCTAAACTAAGGCTCTCTTGTAAACATTCCTCTTCACACTGTTTTATAAAAAGCGGAATGGGAGGCTGTTTTACTAGCGAGACATTAAGAGAGTCAGCTATTGTAGGTCCTTGATTATATTCATCATCCCACATTATCTGATTATCTTTATCATATCCTCGACAACTATTAACTGCTAAAACCTGATTCATTTCTAATTTATGCATATCAGATAACATGCCTTTTAGATAAGATTTTTCATTACGCGCGTAGATACAACCCGCATCATTAGACTGCTCTACTAATGCATACATATGTTGAATATTATGCTCTTTTTGATCAGGTGTTAAAGAAACATTCATAATGCAACTAGGATGTGCTTTTGAACCACCAACTAATTTATTCGTATGCAGAAATTTCTCTCCATCTCTAATGGTTTTATATATTTTATCTTTATCTGTTAATGTTTGATATTTTTCTACATTTTGTGGCATACTACCTTCAGCAGTTCGCCAAACTTTTTGTGAAACAATACCATTTATCCTAGACCATCGCCCATAAGTTTTTATTTCTGCTATTTCACGAGCTTTATCAAAAGATGAATATAGTATACTCCCAGAAGGTCCCATAAAATTAATTGTCCAATTACCATCAGGTGGTGTAAATGGATGATTACCAGAAAAACCTTTTGTCACCTTTCCATGAGCGCTTTCAAGCCATCCACTCACTTTAAGCAGATCTAACTTTCCACCTTTACAACAATGCTCATAATCGAAAACAAAATAAAAATTATTTGTAGCGAGAATACCAACTTTCTTATCCTTATCATCTGTAGCAATTTTATAAATTTTATATTCTTGATTTTGATTATCCTTAAAAAACTGTTTTTCTACAGTATAGCGATGACTTATATTAAGTTCCTCTCTAATTTTCTTAGTGCTATGAAAAGAATCTTCTGTTTTATGGTCTATTATCGTTAATATCATTACAAACCCTTTAGATAATTCAAATATTAATATATTATCAATGATAAAATAAATGTAATAATATAATAATAAAAACAATGATTCAATATAAGTTGATTTTCTAAGTAAGATCTATTTAGAACTTCTACTGTATTTTTTAGCACATAACTCAATCAGATTAAAGTATACTTTGATCTTAACAACTTAACCATATTCTAATCTCAAAGGATACTATGACTATGCCATATCTTATTTATGCACGTGATTATGAAAACTTTATACACTTAGTTAACCCTAAAGCTAATCATGGATAATAGCTTTAAGCCATAATGTAAAATTTGTTATTGCTTGAGAGTCTTCTTTAAGGTAAACCAGATAATAGCCATACGCTGGGTGATCAATAACTTCTCCAATTGTTATTAATTGTTTCTGATCAATCAGCTGGCGCACAAATAGTTCATGAGTTACCAAAATACCGACTTTGTTTAAACAAGCATAAATTGCCTGCACCGTATTACCAAAGCTTGTCAATTGATCAATAGATGGGCAAGGAAGGTTATTACCATTGGTCCATTTCTGCCAATCTTGCTGACGAAATTGAATATCATTAATCATTAACAATTTATTCTCATCGAACATCTGAACTATGTCACCAGTGAAGTAAAGGTCGGGATGGCACACAGCAACTAGTCGGTCACTAGATAAGTATTCTACTGTATGATTAAGCCAATCATCTTGATTTCCATAACCAATAATCAAATCAACATCATGCTGTTGCATTAGAGGTAATGACCAATTCGTTGATAAACGAATATCTACCTCAGGATATTGTAAATAAAAATCGCCTAGATTGGGAATCAAGCAAAAGGTTGAAATAGAATTCAGTAAGCTTAATGTAATATGCTTTGTTGAGTCATTTACTAATTTAAATTTTGCCTGCTCTATTGTTTTTAATGCAGGGGTAATACTTTCATAAAAAATTCGGCCTTTTTCAGTGAGCTTAACTTTGTTATTAGTTCGCTCAAATAACTGACAGTTTAAATCATATTCTAATGCTTTTATTTGCTGGCTTACTGCTGGCAAAGTAATACAGTGTGTTTCAGCTGCTTTTAAAAAGCTATTTGACTGTGCTGCTGTTAAAAATACTGGCAATGTCTTTAATGGTGGATAAAGCATATTGATACTGATTAAGTTTTTCTTTATCTATAGTATAGATTTTAAAAATGTATTTAACAAATTTTATATGATCAAATAGTAGTCACCAATAGATAAATACATTTATTTGGAGGCATTTATGAAAAGTATACCATATTATCTATTTCGAGGTGGTACCTCTAAAGGTGCTTTCTTCTTTAAAAAAGATTTACCAAAAAATGAAAAAGCGCGTAATACAATCATTAGCAAAATTATGGGTAGTCCACACCCTTATCAAGTCGATGGTATAGGCGGTGGCGTACCCAATGCAAGTAAAATTGGCATTCTTTCTCCTTCTAAGAAAAAAGGAGTCGATTTAGAGTATATTATGGGACAAGTGGATATCAATTCAATGGAAGTTGATACTCATGGCGACTGTGGTAATATGCTAACTGCAGCGGCTTGCTGTGCTATTGAAGCTAATATCGTTAAAGTGCAACCAAATTATACTCAAGTAACCATTTACAGCCCGAAAACAGACTCAATAAAAAGAGTCTGTGTGCCAATAAAAAATAGTAAGATTATTTATGAAGGTAGCTATCATATCGATGGCGTGAAACCATTAGGTTCGCCTATGACAGTATCATTTTATCAACCTTCTGCATCGCAAACAAAAGCAATTTTTCCATCAACAAAAAAAATAGATATCATTGATAATATTCCTGTTACTTTAATTGATTGTGGACGAGCATTAATCATTGCTAAAGCAAGTGATTTTGGTTTAACTGGTAATGAAGAAATATCGTTACTTGAAAAAGATAAAGATTTAAACCAACAACTAGAAGCATTTAGATTACAGTGTGCTGATAGAATGGGTATTAGTAATCCTTGTGTTAGTTTTCCAAGAATTACATTAATTAGCAAAGGCAAATCTAATCAAGATATTTTTGCCCATTATTGGTCTAACCCTAAACATGCAAAAGTCCATCCAGCAATGGCAATGACTGCAGCAATGGCAATTGGTAGTTGTTTATGCATCGATGGCACGATCTGTTATACTGAAAAGCATAAATTACACCCTACTTTAAGTGAGCAATCAATTTGTATTGGACATGCTCAAGGTGAAGTTACCATTAAAGTGACAGCAAAAATAGCACCCCTTATGATTCAATCCTGCTCATTTAAACGAACAGCAAGACTATTAGCCAGTGGCATGGTTTATTATACATAAGTAAACCTAGCGCAGAAATAACTTAAATAATATGCGATGCGCTTTACCAAAGGGTGGGTAAATCAAAGATCCTGGTGTGAATTTGCCTTTTAAATAAACTGCTTTTGCATGAGAGAAGGTAATAAATCCTTCTTTTGCATGATAAGAGCCCATCCCAGATGGTCCAATTCCACCAAATGGTAAATCTTCCTGTGCAATTTGCATCAGTGCATCATTAAAGCAAACACCCCCTGCATGCGTATTTCTAATAACTTCTTCAAATTCACTTTCTTTACCATAAAAATATAGGCTTAATGCTCGAGGTTTTTGCTTAATTGACTCAATGGCTTGATTAAGTGTTTGGTAATTAATAATCGGCAAAATTGGGCCAAATATCTCTTCTTTCGATAATAGCATATCATCTTTCAAACCAGTTACCACACAAAGTGGTAGTTGGCGTTTACTTAATTGAGCTTCACTCCAAGGTGTATCTTGACCCAATACATTGATCGATGCACCTTTTGACTTAGCATCCTCTAATAGCGCTTGAATTCGGTTAAGGTGTTGATCACTAATCAAAGCCGTTAAATCAGATGATTGATTATGTGTAAATTTTTGCCAACTATCTGATAATGTTTGTATAAAATCTTTAGTTAATGAAGCAGCTAAATAAATATAATCAGGTGCAATACAGGTTTGACCCGAATTAACATACTTTGCAAAGCAAATACTTGCAACTGCTTTTTTAAGATTGGCTTTTTCTGTAATAATTACAGGGGACTTACCACCTAATTCTAAAGTTACAGGTGTTAGGTTATCACTTGCAGCCTTCATCACAAGTCTACCGACTGTAGTTGATCCAGTAAAAAATATATGATCAAATGCTAATTGACTAAATGCTTGTGCCACATGCACATCACCTTGTATAAAACAAATTTCATCTTCTGAAAAAACTCTTTGAAAAATTGTGATTAATGTTTTTTCGGTTTTTGGTGTTAATTCCGATAATTTCACCATAATACGATTACCAGCAGCAAGTGCATAAATAATTGGGATAATTGATAAAATCAAAGGATAATTCCAAGGTACGATAATACCAACAACACCTTTCGGTTGATAAAATACATAATTACGAGATGGAAAGTATAATAAACTAACATGACGCTTATCAGACTTCATCCAAGACTTTAGATGTTTTAATACATATTTAAACGCCGAAATCATTGGAAATAGCTCAGTTAAACGACTTTCATCAAATTTACGATGTCCAAAGTCATCATTTAGAGCAGACAACAGTGCTTTTTGACTATCTAATAATATGCTTTTTAATTGCTTTATCTGACTGTGACGTGTTTTATAATCTGGATATGGTGATGCTAAAAAGCTTTGTTTTTGATTTTCAAAAACCGTTTTTAATTTTAAAATTTCATCATTTGACATCAAAATTAGTCCTTTAACTTGTTTTAAACCTGAAAAATTCGCTATCATTGTAACAGGTTAGAGAAAAAAATGACTGTGATCAAACAACAATCATAATTATTTAATCAATTGATTAAGGCATAAGTAGATAAAACAAATGAAACTATTAAATTCGAGCAAAAAAACAAAAAAAACTAAAGTAAGTAAAGTCAATCGCAGAAAGCATGTTGAAGCCACAGATTCCCCCTTATTAGAGCGCCTGAAAATTGCTTCATTAATCATTATTGGTGCTGTTGCTGTTTTTATTTTTATCAGCCTTGTCACTTATAATGCAAATGACCCAGGTTGGTCACAAATTAAATCCAATGGTATTGTACATAATACAGCTGGAGAAGTGGGTGCTTATAGTGCTGATATTTTATTATCTCTATTTGGTCTTTTTGCCTATTTAATTCCCTTTTTAATGATTTATGGTCTATGGGTTATCTATCAAGAAAGACAAAGCTTTAATGACCGCGCCATAAGTCTTATGATTTTACGCTGGTTAGGCATTATTTTAACCTTTGGCGCAGGCAGCGCATTAGCAGAGTTAATTTTTATTGATTATCACACAGGCTTACCACAAGGCGCTGGCGGTATTACAGGATACATACTCAATGAATATACCAACAGTTATTTAAGTATTGGTGGTAGTATTATTGTATTTATTACCATGCTGGCATTAGGCCTTACTCTTTTTTCTGGCTTAAACTGGCTTTTTGCATTAATCAGCACCTTCAAAGGCTTATTTAAAATTACCAAAAAAGCAACACTTAAAACATCTTCAACCTTAGGCAATATTAAAAATGAAGCTAAAAAGGCACGCACTGATGCCAAAGAAGAAAAAAAGATAAAAGATAAGCAGTTAATCGATAACAAACCATTATATATAGAACCAGAAGCTGATCATAAAATAACGCAAAAACCACCAAAAGAAACAAAACAAGGAAAAATCACGCCTAACTTATCCTTTGATGAACTAATGAATCAACATAGTCAAGCACAAGCAACAGACAAACCTAAAAAGAAAAAACAACCGGAATTTGCATCATTAACCGTATCCAATAGTCAAGGCACAAGCTTACCAACACTTGATTTATTAGATGATCCAGAAGCACGCCCAGCTCAAGTCTCTGAAGAAACCTTAGAAAATCTTGCACGCCTAGTTGAGCAAAAGTTAGCTGATTATAATATTACTGTCCGCGTTGCTGGTGTCTACCCTGGTCCTGTTATTACACGCTTTGAGCTAGAATTAGCACCTGGAATTAAGGTATCACGTTTAAGCACCTTATCTCAAGATATTGCTCGCTCACTGTCAATTCCACGTGTTAGAGTTGTTGAAGTCATTCCAGGCAAGCCCTATGTAGGGCTTGAAATTCCCAACCAAAAACGCGAAACAGTACGCTTAAAAGAAATATTATCAAGTGATCAATTTTTAAAATCAAATACACCAGTAACACTTGGCTTAGGAAAAGATATTGCCGGTAGCCCATCTATTGCCAATTTAGCTAAAATGCCACATTTATTAGTTGCAGGTACGACAGGCTCTGGTAAATCTGTTGGAGTTAATGCAATGCTTTTAAGTATGCTCTATAAAAGTACCCCAGAAGATCTACGTTTAATTATGATAGACCCCAAAATGCTTGAACTATCGATCTATGATGGTATTCCTCACTTATTAACACCTGTTGTAACTGATATGACTGAAGCCGCGAATGCATTACGCTGGTGTGTTAAAGAGATGGATCGACGTTATGAATTAATGGCTGCTGTAGGCGTAAGGAACATTGCCGGCTTAAATGATAAAATTAAGCAACAAGAAAAAAGTGATACACCAATTAAAGATCCACTGTGGTTAAAAGCACATCCTGGCTCAGAAAAAGATGCACCCAGTTTATCTAAATTACCATATATTGTGGTTGTTGCCGATGAATTTGCTGATATGATGATGGTGGTTGGTAAAAAAGTTGAAGAACTTATTGCACGTATCGCACAAAAAGCGCGTGCTGCTGGTATTCACTTAATTTTGGCAACACAAAGGCCTTCGGTTGATGTAGTAACAGGTTTAATCAAAGCCAATATCCCTACTCGAATTGCCTTTCAAGTCTCTTCAAAAATTGATTCGCGCACTATTATTGATCAACAAGGAGCTGAACAATTATTAGGTCATGGAGATATGTTGTATTTACCACCTGGCAGTGGTGTCCCTCATCGATTACATGGTGCTTTTGTCAGTGATGATGAAGTTCATCGTGTTGTTAATGCATTGAAAAATGATTCGACACCAAATTATATTGAAACAATAACACAAACAGCATCACTCGATGATGAAGAAAGTGATGACCAACAAGGAGGCGGTGAAAAAGATTCACTCTATGATCAGGCTGTACAAATTGTACTTGAAAGTCAGCGCGCTTCCATCTCAAGTATTCAAAGACGTTTACGCATTGGCTATAATCGTGCCGCTCGCTTAATCGAAGATATGGAAGCCGCTGGTATTGTCAGTGAAATGCAACAAAATGGCTTAAGAGAAGTTTTAGTTAGGAGACCGTCATAAATGTTTCAACCCATTCAAAAATTTAAATACTTTGTCACAGCAATTGGTTTTTTACTATTGACACAACCAATCTATGCTATGCAAAACTCAACACCAACTGATGAACTATTACAACATATTCATCATATCTCAAGCTATCAAGCTAATTTCATGCAAACGGTTGTTGATAAGTCAACTGGTAATAAGTCAGTCAGTTATGGCACATTATGGGTAAAACAGCCAAGCTTTTTTAAATGGGAAGTATTAAAGCCTAATAAACAGCTTTTAGTTTCTAATGGTAAAAAATTATGGAACTATGATATGGACTTAGAACAAGTCACTGTTCAAGATGTCCCTAAAACAATCTCTCAAGCACCAATATTATTACTGTTAAGAGGAGATCCTAAAACATTAAATGATCTGTTTTTTATTTATGAGCGTAAAAAAAATACCTTTACATTAGTTCCTAAAGATAAAGAAAGTGTCGCGATTAATAAAATTATTTTATATTTTGATAACGGTAATTTAAAAAAGCTAACCCTAAGGACAAGTACCGGCATTGATACCTATATCTTATTTGATAAATACAATTACGATAAAATCAATACAAGCTTTTTTGATTTTACACCACCAAAAGGTGTTGATGTCTTAGGCGGTGCTACTGAGTGATTGAATTGCTTCTATAAAATTTTGATGAACAAGCGTTGTTGTATATTCTGGATGACAGGTTAGCGCAAATACATTTGCTTGTCTAACACCGACAATTTCTTGGTTCCGCATAGCAATGATATCGACATTATTTGAAAGAATGGCTTCAATTTTAGGCGCTCGGATAAAAGAAATAAGCACATCTGTTTTATCATTATTTTGCTCTACTTGATCCAAATAAAAAGAAACTAAGTCATTACTACTTTGTAATTGCCGGCCATATGCATTTCTTGTGACTTTAACATCAATAAACCCTAATGAGGATTGTTCTGGTTCAACTTCTTTTGCTAATAAAATAATACCAGCACAAGTACCTAGTATCGGTTTTTTTTGCTGATAAAATTGATTTAATGCCTCTTGCCAATGTTGGTTATACTGAAAATGTTTAAGTATAACACCTGACTCACCTCCAGGTAATATTAAACCATCAACCGTTGATAACGTTTCAGGTTTAGAGATAAAAATTGCATCAATGCCAAGCTTATTAAGACACTGATAATGTGAGTGGTAATTCCCTTGTAAGGCAAGAATACCAACAGTTAGATCACTCATTAATCGCCTCTAGTATGCATTAGCTCTTTTTCAATGATCTCATCCATATTAATACCTGTCATTGGTGCACCTAAATCTTCTGAGATTTCAGCTAATAGTTTGTGGTCTTTAAAGTGAGTTACTGCTTGAACAATTGCATGCGCTCGTTTTTGTGGATTATCTGACTTAAAGATACCACTACCAACAAAGACACTTTCCGCACCTAATTCCATCATTAATGCAGCATCAGCTGGCGTTGCAACACCACCTGCTGCAAAATTAGGCACAGGAAGCTTGCCATTTTTAGCAACGTATTTAACTAATTCAAACGGTGCTTGTAATTTTTTAGCTGCAACCATTAATTCATCATCATTTAAAACCGTTAATGCTTTCATTTCACGATTGATAGTTCTTAAGTGACGAACCGCTTCGATTACATTGCCTGTACCTGCTTCACCTTTGGTACGGATTAATGCAGCACCTTCACCAATTCTTCTTAATGCTTCGCCTAAGTTTCTACAGCCACAAACAAACGGCGCTTGAAAGGCATGCTTATTAATATGATTTTCGTCATCTGCCGGTGTTAATACTTCACTTTCATCAATAAAGTCAATACCCATAGATTGCAAAATAGATGCTTCAACAAAATGACCAATTCTTACCTTCGCCATTACAGGAATACTGACAGCATCCATAATCTCTTTAATCATTTTAGGGTCACTCATTCTAGCAACACCACCTTCTTTACGGATATCAGCTGGTACACGTTCTAAAGCCATAACAGCAACAGCGCCAGCTTCTTGAGCTATGATTGCTTGTTTACTATCGGTAACATCCATAATAACGCCACCTTTTAGCATATCTGCTAAACCAATTTTAACATCCATCGAAATCTCCACTTAAGCAATTGATTAAAATTATTTTGGGCTACAATATTAAGGAATAATGCCCCATTGAGCAAGATTTATTCTTATTTGGTAAAAAGATTAATGACCAAGTGCAATTGCAAGACGGTTAAAGGCATTCATTAGTGCAACTGCAAAAGTTAAATCAGATATTTCTTTATCAGAAAAATAAGCTTTTAATGGTTGATAATAGTGATCATCAGCTTGAGTTTCTTTGATATTGGTTAAGCTCTCTGCCCAAGCAAACGCAGTTTTTTCTTGATTCGTAAATAAACTACTATCTTGCCAATTATTTACTGCATCAATACGTTGTTGTGACTCTCCTTGTTTAGTTAAATCAGCGCTATGAACTTTAATACAATATTGGCAACCATTAATCTGAGAGATTCTAAGATACATTAATTCAATTAATTTTTTATCTAAGCCACATTGTTGAACTTTATTTTTAACTTCAATCAAATCATTAAATAAATCCTTTGATAATGCATAATATTCAAGGCGCATAGCTGTTTCCTTAAATTATTTTATTAATTTTAAATCAATAGCATAGCATAGTTAACTTAAATAAATGATACAAATCAACTTGCGTAAACCTTTAGTAAACTCTATACTACAAAATAAACCAATATTTGGATAAGTCTTATGCAACAGCCATTGACAAAAAAAGAAGCACAACTACTACAATTGATTGAATCAATCTATGAAACAGAAGGTTATATTGCAGCGTATTCTGAGCTTGGGCGTATTCAAGGTGTTTCCAAAATGGCAATCTGTAAATTAGTTAAAAAATTAAGAGAGAAAGGTTATTTATCCGAATCAAATCAAATCATTCATAAAGCACATAATACGCTGCCCTTAATGGGTAAAATTGCAGCTGGAAAACCAATTGAAGCCTTTGAAGTTATCGAGCAATTATCCCTTAATCAACTGCTTCAAGCACCCAATTTATTTTTTTTAGAAGTCTCAGGCGACTCAATGGTAGATTCTGGCATTTTAGATGGTGACTATGTCTTAATTCAACAACAAAGTGATATTAAAAATGGTATGATTGTAGTTGCCTTAATTGATCATAGTGAAGCAACATTAAAAGAAGTTCGATTCAATGATGATGCGAGTATTACCTTAATCCCGCATAACCAACAACTTAAACCGCAAACTTATGATAAAAACCAAGTACAAATTCAAGGTATCTATTTAGGTGCACGTTTCGATAAACAATGTTTTAAAGCCTAAGGGGAAAGATGATGAAACAACAAAAAAATCTCTTAACTAAGACCTTATATGTAATTGCAAGTGACCGCCAACGATTAAATTATCAATCACTTCAATCAGAGAACATATGCAAATATACACCTTCAAAAATATCAGAAAAAATCATTCCTATTACAAAGTTAATCCGTAGACTTTGTGTTTAACTTTTATACAATCAAACCAGACTAAATATTTCATAGTTTTCATCTATGATTTCACTTATAAAATAATAAATTAATCAGTTATATTGGACTTATAACAACTCATAAATATTACAATTTAAACACCTTATTTCTAACATGAAGACTCAAAAAATTCAATTGAAACATAAAGTTAACAAGTCAGTAATACTGATTTTAATAAGCATTTATACTGCTGCAACTTCATGAAAGAATGATACATAAAAGGATTAGTAATGCCACGTAAACTAATTAGAAAACACATATCTAGAGGTCAATTTGGCACTGTGGATAAATTACAAGTTATCAATGATAGTACTCTTTCAGATGGGCTATATGCAAAAAAAGTGATTAAGCCTTCTAAATTAGAAATTGTTGATGTTCCTTCAGAAGCTCACAGATGGAATCAATATTTTATAAGTATCGGATTACATCAATTGGCTTGCGCCTCTAGTGAAAATACCAACACCATGTATACACCATGGATTGAAGGTAGCGAACCATCTAGAGAGGAAGTTCAACAAGCTGTTGATGACCTTTTTAAACAAGGATACTTAATAGCCGACCCTAAACCTGATAATTTTAAAAAATTACCCAATGGAAAAATCATTCCAATTGATTTTGGTGAAATTTTCCATACTTCTTCCGATGCTATCCCTCCAAGATCAATTGCTCTAATACACAATGCAGTAAGCACTTATGGAGAGTACTTTCCAGAGAATATAGAATTAACACAAAGCTACCTAGCATTTAAAAATGACAAACTTAAAAGCTATCAACCTACAAACTTAGATCGAGGCATTAATTTCGAATGGACTGGCTTTGATGACACACCAACACTATGCCTTCCCGAAGACTTACCTTTTAGCAATATAGCTGAAGATACTGATTCTGATAACTGTTTTGAAGAAAAGCAAACAAAACAATCACAAACAAGCAGTCATGATCAAGTACCATTACTATTTGCACCCAATCATACAACACCTGCGACACAGCAACATGAAGAAACTACTTGCTGTATTGTTATGTAAAATTAATTACCTCTACCAATAATTAAACTTGCATTATTACCACCAAAAGCAAATGAATTAGATAAAAAGTAAGGTTTATCATAATTTATTTGTTCATTAATGATAAAACAATCACTAACATCATCACCTTTGATACCATCCCATAACTGTTTTGGTATTAATTTTTTAGGATTATATTGTTGTGATAGTAATAACCAGCATAGCCCTAACTCAATGGCAGCTGCTGCACCTAAAGTGTGACCGGTTAATGGCTTAGTTGAGCTTATCGGTGTTTGATTAGCAAATAATTTATAGATTGCTTTTGATTCCATCTGATCATTTTTCGGTGTTGCTGTACCGTGTGCATTAATATAACCAATATCATTTGCTTTAAAGTCTGCAGAGTCAAGTGCAGCAGACATTGATAATTTTGCACCATAGCCTTCTGGATCAGGTGAAGTAATATGATAACCATCAGAAGCTTCACCAAAGCCTAGTAATTGAATTTCTGAAGGTTTTTTACTTAATACAAATAAGGCTGCTCCCTCACCAATAGTGATACCATTACGGTTAGTACTAAATGGGTTACATATATCATCTGAAACTGAATCAATACAATCAAATCCATTTAAAGTCATTTGACATAGGGTATCACAGCCACCGACAATAACTGCATCACAGAGATTACTTTCAATGAGTCTTACGCCAGAAATAATCGCTTTTGCACTCGATGAACAGGCTGTTGATACCGTATAAGAAGGGCCGCCTAGCTGTAGATACTGAGATAAAAATAAGGCAATTTGGCCTAATTCTTGTTGTTTATAATTAAATTGCGCTGGGTAAGTTATATTATTTTTAAAATAATTAAACGCATGCTCACCTTCACTAATACCCGATGTACTTGTGCCTAATACAACACCAATGCGGTGATTGCCATAAATTGATTTGAACTGATTCAACGTTTCTTCTATTTGTTGATAAGCTTTCAGTAATAGTCGATTATTTCGACAGTCAAATGCTTTAAATAATGGGTTAATTTCTGGTAGTTGTGCTGTAACTTCAGCAATATAGCATGATCTTTGACTAAATAATTGATCATAGTGGTGAACATTGATCTGGCTATTTTGTAATAAATTATCAATTACTTGGTCTTTGCTATTACCCAATGCGTTGATAATTCCAAGATCATTTAAATACATCTGCATTAGCTGATACTTTCAATAATACTATTTAACATAACCAATTCCTTGTTTAGACAAAGCTATCTTAAACGTTTACGCTTATCCTTTTTATCATCTTTTTCAGAATCAGTTTGCTCATCATTTTCTAGAGTTGTTTCACTCTTATCAATAAATGCTTCATCCGCTTGACGAGCTGAATCAATCAATTTAGACATTTCTGAACCATACTCTAATGAATCGTCATAGATAAAACGTAAACTTGGCACAATACGTAAGCTTAACTCTTTTGCTAAATAACTTCTAAAAAAGCCTTTAGCTTTGTTAAAAGCTTCTGCTAAGTCAGTTTGTGAAACGGTATCTGATAAAGATGTATAATATATTTTGGCATAAGATAAATCTTTAGAGACATCAACTGATGTAATTGAAACCCACTGAAATTTAGGGTTACGTATTTTTTTTCTAATTGCTGTTACAATTAAACGTTGAATCTCATCTGCTACCCGATAGACTCTTGAGGTTCCAGCCACTTAAAGATTCCTCTTTACTTCAGTTGTTTCATAGACTTCAATCTGATCGCCTACTTTAACATCATTATAGTTTTTGACACCAATACCGCATTCCATACCTTTTTTAACTTCACTGACATCTTCTTTAAAATGACGTAATGACTCGAGTGCACCTTCATAGATAACAACCTGATCACGTAACACACGAATTGGATTATTACGTTTGATGATACCATCAAGTACGCGACAACCTGCAATGGCACCGATCTTAGCTGATCTAAAGACTTCACGTACTTCAGCGATACCAATAATCTCTTCACGTAATTCAGGCGATAATAAACCACCCATCGCTTGTTTAACATCATCAATTAAATCATAAATAATGCTGTAATATCTCAAGTCAACTTCTTCTTTTTCAGCCATTTTCTTTGCTGTAATATCTGCACGGACATTAAATCCAAATAGCACAGCTTGTGATGCAATGGCTAAATTAACATCAGATGACGTAATACCACCAATACCTGATGCAACAACTTCTACTTTTACTTCATCATTTGATAGTTTAGTTAATGACTCTTGAATGGCTTCGACTGAACCTTGAACATCTGCTTTGACAATCACACTTAAAGTTTGCTGTTCATCACTTTGACCCATTCGATCAAACAAGGCACTTAATTTACCTGCTTGTTGTTGTTTTATTTTTTCTTGGCGATGTTTTTCTTGACGGAATTGTGCAACTTCTCGTGCTTTTTTCTCATCTTTAACTGAAATAACTTCATCACCTGCATTTGGCACACCAGAAAGTCCTAAAACAGCGACAGGCGTTGAAGGGCCTGCATCAGTAATTGGTTGACCATGATCACCAAGCATTGCCCTAACACGACCAAACTCAAGGCCCGCTAGAATAATATCCCCTGCTTTTAAGTGTCCTGACTGAATTAAAACTGTTGCTACAGAACCACGACCTTTCTCTAATTTAGACTCAACAACAACACCTTTAGCATAACCATCTACAGACGCACTTAATTCTAAAACTTCTGCTTGCAATAAAACACCATCTAACAATTCATCAATGCCTTCACCTGATTTTGCAGAGACATGAACAAACATTGCATCTCCACCCCAATCTTCAGGAATAACATCATGTTGTGATAACTCATTTTTAACACGCTCTGGATCAGCTTCAGGTTTATCAATCTTATTAACAGCAACAATAATTGGCACGCCTGCAGCTTTAGCATGTTGTATTGCTTCAAGCGTTTGTGGCATAACACCATCATCTGCTGCTACAACTAAAATAACAATATCCGTACAATCGGCACCGCGTGCACGCATCGATGTAAATGCCTCATGCCCAGGTGTATCTAAAAAGGTTATGTTGCCTTTTTCAGTTGCAACCGAATAAGCACCAATATGCTGAGTAATACCGCCTGCTTCGCCTGCAGTAACTTTTGAACGTCGAATATAATCAAGCAAGGATGTCTTACCATGATCAACATGTCCCATAATTGTTACAACTGGTGCACGAGGTAATTTATCACCAACTGATTCATCAACTTTTACTTCATCTTCAATGGCATCTGCTTTAGTCAAACGATATTTATGGCCTAATTCTTCTGTTACTAAAATAGCTGTCTCTTGATCTATCATTTGATTAATTGTAACCATTGTCCCCATTTTCATTAAGACTTTAATAATCTCAGCTGCTTTTCGTGCCATTTTCTGTGCTAACTCTTGCACGGTTAACTCTTCAGGAATTTCAATTTCACGTAAAATTTGTGCCTGAGGTTTAGTAAATTTCTGTGTTTTAACTTTGCTTAAATCAATACGTCTTTTATTCATACGTTCAGCAGCACGTTTATTCTGCATTGTAGCTTGATCATAGGTATCATCTAAAAGCTCTTTTGAAGAGTGCTTTTTACGTCCTTTTGATTTTTTCTTTTTCGTCTGTGATTTTTCTTTTAACTCAGCTAAGCGCTTATCATCTTTCTCAAATTTATCTTTTTCTTTTTTATGTGGCTTGGTTTCTTTTTTAGGCTCTTTTGATGCTTCATCCTGAGTTTTTGTTTCAGCTTTAGATGTAACAGATTCTTCTTTTGTCTTATTTTTACTTTCTACTTCTATATGATTTTTTTCAGTCTTATCAACATCAACTTCTTTAACATCTGCACTTTTTGTTTTCTTAATTGATTTTTTAGTCTCAGTAACTTCTGCTCCCTTCTCTTGTTCAAGCCCTTGGTCATCAACTGTAGCAGCTGATTTTTCAGTAACATCTTTTTTAACTTCAGGCTCACTATGCTCAGCTATTTCTTGATGCTTATCCTCAAGCTTTGTATCTGTTATAACTTCTTGTTCTTCTTCTACAAGCTCATCTTTAGGCTTAACAATCACCTTTTTCTTACGAACTTCTACATTAATTTTGCGATTTTGCCCGGATAATTTTAGCTTTTGTGTACTTTTACGTTTTAAAGTAATTTTATTACTCTCAGCTTTACCATCAACACCTTGAATATGGCCTAGTAATTTATTTTTCTCATCGTCAGTAATTAAATCTTTACCATCGGCTTTATCAATGCCTGCTTCTTTTAATTTCTCTACTAGCTGATCAACGCCGATTCCAACAGTATTGGCTAATTGTGCAACTGTTATCTCTGTCATCGTTGCGCCTCCCTTAAATTTATACTTAATCTATTTAAAATCATTATTTTATTTACTTTAAATCAATTCTCTTCAAACCACGGTCTACGTGCTGTTAATATTAATTCAGCTGCACGTTCTCGATCAATTTCAATAACATCTAGCAAATCATCAACTGCTTGTTCTGCTAGATCTTCCATTGTAATAATACCAGCTTCTGCTAATTGATTGGCTAAGGCTTCATCCATACCTTCCATAGTCAATAAGTCATCTGCTGGCACTTTTTTATTACTTAATGCTTGTGTTAATAAGGCTGTTTTTGCTCGCTCTTGCAGTTCACTGACAATATCCTCATTAAAACCATCAATTGCCAACATCTCTTCTAATGGCACATAAGCAACCTCTTCAAGTTGTGTAAAGCCTTCTTCAAACAATACCATAGCAACATCTTCTTCAACATCCAATGCTTCCACAAATAATTTAATTTGGCTTTGTGCTTCTTTATCTTGCTTTTCCTGTGCTTCAGATTCGGGCATAACATTTAATCGCCAACCTGTTAACTCTGATGCCAAACGAACATTCTGACCATTTCTACCAATGGCTTGAGATAATTGATCCTCTTTAACAGCAACATCAATCGTATTACTATCTTCATCCTGAATAATTGAAACAATCTCTGCAGGTGATAATGCGTTAATTACATATTGAACTGGGTTATCATCCCAAAGAATAATATCGATACGCTCACCTTTTAATTCATTGGTAATGGATTGAACACGGGTACCGCGCATACCAACGCATGCACCTACTGGATCAATTCTACCATCATTTGTTTTCACTGCAATCTTACAACGAGAACCTGCATCGCGTGCAATGCCGACAATTTCAATTACTTCTTCAGAAATCTCTGGCACTTCAAGCTCAAATAATGCTTCAACAATCTCATTAGCAATACGACTTAATCGTAATGGATAATTTCTTGATGTTTCATCAAGTTCAGTTAAAACCGCACGTGCCTTATCACCAACTTTGAAAGTCTCTTTTGGCAATAACTCATTTCTTGGTAAAATACCATCAGCTTGATCACCAAGATCAATTAAAATAAACTCACGAGTAACGCGTTTTACCTCACCATAAAGTACTTTACCAATGCGATCTTTAAAACTTTCAATTAATTTAGCTCTTTCAGCCTCTTTTACTTTTTGTAAAATAACTTGTCTTGCTGATTGCGCAGATATACGGCCAAAATCAACTGATTCTATTTCTTCTTCAATCACATCGCCAACTGTAACACTATGTCCTTTTTCATTAGCTACATCGACATAAAATTGTGCTTTTGAATTTTCAAGCTCAGCATCCTCTGCAATGACTTCCCATAAGCGATATGTTTTATAATCACCCGTAGTACGATCAATGACAACTTTTACTTCAGCTAGTGCATCAATTAATTTTTTGCTTGCCGCTGCTAACGCTTCTTCCATCGCGTGAAAAATTACTTCGCGTTCAACCTCTTTCTCATTTGCAACTGCTTCTATCACCAATAATAGCTCTTTACTCATGCCTTATATCCTCAATGTTGGTGCTTACCATGTAGGCGCAATTCTTAATTGCTCGACCTGATTGTAGTCAATTTCAATTTGATTACTGTCAATCTCTAAAGTTAACTTATCGCCACTAACTGCTTTTAATAATGCATCTTTAAACTTACGATAACCATTGACTTGCTCTTTAAGCCTCCCTTTTACCCTAAATCCCTCAAAGCACTTTACTTGCTCTAATGTAAATAAAATACGATTTGCTCCTGGAGAGGAAACTTCCAAAGTATAGTGGCCATCTATGATATCTTCAACATCTAAAATGCCGCTGATTTGTGTACTAACATCCTGACAATCATCAACAGAAATACCATCCTTATGATCAATATAAACACGTACTAATAAATCAGCATTCATCGGCAAAACTTCAATGCCCCACAGCACATAGCCCATTGCCTCTATCGATTGGCGTAAATGTTGATCTAGCGACTCAACTAACTGCATTGTTAATTTTCTCCAGATAAAAAAAAAGGACCATCTTAAGGTCCTTTTATTATTTTTATACACTGTTAATTTGGTAGCGGGGGCTGGATTTGAACCAACGACCTTCGGGTTATGAGCCCGACGAGCTACCAGGCTGCTCCACCCCGCATCGACAGGATGAGATACTACTGAATTCGCCGACAAAAATCAAGTAGTAAGTTAGATTTTTATTAATTAATGTGGTGATTAAAGTAAAATTCTAAATTGAATGATGCCTTTATCCACTATACAATAGCTAACATTCGTAATATTAATATTAAGTACATACCCATGGATAATCATGCTAACAATGATAATCATTATCCTCATACGCTATCTTTAGCACACTACCTTCAAATGATTATAAAACGTATTAAACTATTTTTAGCCATTCTTATTTTGGGCTTTCTGATAACAATAATCGCTTTTATTTATAAAAAAAATAATTATGATTACTCATATAACTTGACACCACCTGAGTATTTTTTTAATGCAAAATTTCAAAATATCATTGAAAACACAAAGCTTAATAACTATGTGGATTATTACTTAAGTAGATTTATCCAACAACAAAAAGTAGTTGAAGAAAAAGATTATGCAAAACGGATTCAACAGAGCTATTTAAAAGCTGGTACAAGCACTGCATTTATTAACCTAAGCCTTAAAGGCAATAAAAACGAATTAAAAATGATTACACAAACGTTAGATGATTATGTGCAATACCTTCAGAATCAATTTGATAGCAGTATTATCCAAAAATTAAAGCTTAGTTTAAATCTAAATAAAACAACACTTGAGAATAAATATTCGAGTTTATTAAAATTAAAAAATGATTTGGATAATAATACATCTGAAGTTAAAGAAGTACTAACACACAATACTTCGGTTAAAAGTAAAACACAATTCTCTCAAACTATTTTAGAATCAGATGCTTATCTAGCACTTGCTAATAAACAATTTGATTTATCAGTAAAATTAATTAACTTAAAAAATGATATAAACTCTATTAATCTAGCCATAGACACAATACAAAATCTACAGACACAAGGCCGACTAATTGAAAGTGATCAGTTAATTGGCTTATCAAAAATGGATGTTTTAATCATTGGTATCATACTGACAATTATTCTTGCTTTCACAGTGGTGTTATTAATTGAATCAATCAGGCTTAATTATGCTAAAACTACATCCAACAAATCAATGAATTAAATTCTATAAGGTCCTAACTCTATGGAAGAAAACAAACAATTAACCAACAATCAAAGTAGCAATGTAATTACTATAGCCGATCTTATTTTGATCTTAATAAAACGCATCAAACTATTTATTAGTATTGTTGTTCTAGGCATTATCATGTCTATTATTGCCTTTATCTACAAACAGAATGCTTATCTATACGGTTACACATTAAATCCTCCTCAATATCTATCGATCAACACAAGTAACCCACCTTATAATGCCAACTCAAAAATTGTCAGTAATAATAAGCTAATTATGTATCTAAATTCTTATATTGCTGAAATGCAGCAAATTGCTAAATATGCAGATATAAGAGAAAAAATTAGTCAAATTCAGTTATTTGGCACGATAGATTACAAAGAAAGTCCATATGTTAGTATCTACCTTAAAGGGCACTTAAATGACCAAAGTCAAACGTACTTTATTTTAAATAAGTATATCCAATTTACTCAGCAACAACTGCAACACGATATTATTCAACCACATAAAAATGACCAATTAGCAGCTAAACAAGTGCTAGAACAACAAGCAGCTACAACTAAAAATAAAATTAATGAAATAGATAAAAACATTCATGATCTAGCCGTACTATCTCACAATAATACACAATCACCTCAAACACTCAAAAGACAGCTAAACCTCGCCTCAAATCAACAATCGCAATATACTAAAGCACTCGCTAGACTTCAGCTACAAATTAATGCTATCAATGCTAGTCTTAAGTCATTTACCAATCTTAGCATTGGTAAAAAAATAGCAAAAATTGATAAACCTGTGGGACTATCAAAAGCAATGGTCCTGCCGCTTGGCATCATACTATCTATTATAGTTGCTTTAGGAATTGTATTTTTAGTTGAATATGTAAGTAATCTGTTCATTGAAATCAAAAGAAAAAAGAGCGCTAATATTTTATAAAATAATACGACATAAAGTATGCTAGCTATACCAACCCGCCCCACTTTCGCCAATATTTAAATGCAGATTTAATTGCCTGATTCCTCAGCTTTTTATTTTTATAAGCATCACCTTGATATTCATGACATACTTTAACACTTGGCACATAAGCAGTTTTAGCTATCTCTAAAGCTCTTCTTGAAATATCACTATCTTCCATATAATAAAAAAAACGTTCATCAAAGCCTTCAAGTTGTTTAAATAATGCTGTTCTAAATAGCATAAAGCAACCCGTACAATTTGGTATATTATAAATTACTTCATCATATGAATAACCTACATACTCATAATTTTCAAGATATTTTTTAAAAATTACTTTCTTTTGTTTAAATACAAATCTTAAAAACTGTATCAATAATGTTGGATTTTTTTTACATAAAAATTGCTGATTACCGTTAACATCAAAAACAGCAGGTGTTAATAAACCAACTTCATAATGTGCTTCTAAAAAAGCTAATGCTTCTGTCAATGTATTTTCTTCAAATACTATATCTGGATTAACAACTAAATGATAATCACTATCTAATCGGTCTATTACAAAATTGTTTCCATAGCCATAACCACCATTTTTATCTGATTCTAAAAATACTATATCAACTGAATATTTTTGTTTTATTATATGAAACTGATAATCTATCTGTTTTTCTGTATCATTATTTACGATATAAAGGCAAGCTTGCATATCACTATATTTTGATAATAATTGATTTATACTTTGCTCATAAGATGCTAAAAATTTTTCTAACATTTCTAAAGGATGCTTATATAATATAACCACCGATGTCATTTCCATAATTGACTACTTTTTATTTTGTTTCTGTTTATTATTATAGACTTCAATTGCAGATTTAACTTGAGATCTTTTTTTAATTAGTTCTAATACTTCTTTGTTACCTACTTGGTCTTTACTCGGTGCAAATAAGGCTTTGCCTCTATCTGAGGCACCTACTGTCGGTTCACTTAAATAATAAATAGCCAAAGACCGGCGAGCCTGATCTTTAGGGCAATTAATTGCTTCAGGCAAACCATGCCAACTATTGCATGTTGTATCAAAAATCACTGCTCTATTAAATACAGGCTCTACTGATTTAATCAACGTTTTTGGTTGGTTATTAGCCTTATCATGTGACCACATACCGAGTGCTCCGCCCCACTGTGTTTGCCAGGTTTCATTAATGTAAATGATAATATTTAATCGACGCTCTAAGCCTAACTTAGGGTGTATTGAATAATCAAGATGCGTATTTAATTTACCACCAACACCATGGACATGCCAACCTCCACCATTTAATCCCATATCAGGCCAAAGCTCAATTTCTGGCACCATTTGATTTAGTTTATCTATAAAACGTTTACTATTTAAATAGGCAAATAATTGGTAAGTATATTTAGGAAATTTTTCCCAATGATTATAAGTTTTTTTATACTCAATTGCATTTTGATACTGATACCACATATCGCTATCAAGTGAAGGAAATTCAGTATCTATAGCTTTTGCTAAATTTAATTCTAAAAAATCATCAACAACAACATGTGGAAATGGTTTTGCCTTACTAAACTGATTTTTTAATGAGGCAAAATCAGAAAATACTTTTGTTTCTAAATTTAACATTTAGACTCTCTCCAAATAAAATTCTATTGTTTCTTTAAACATTGTTTCAAAATCTTCTGATGGGCTCCAACCCAGTTCATTGTATAGTTTTGAGTAATTAATAGCATAACGCCAATCATGCCCTTTACGATCATCAACAAAAGAAATTAAACGCTCATGTGGTTGATGTTCAGATCTGTACTGATCCATTAACCGACAAATCATTTTAACCAGTGCAATATTACTAATCTCATTGTTACCGCCAATATTATAAACTTCACCTAATTTACCTTTCTGTATAATACAGTCAATTGCCTTGCAATGATCTTTCACATATAGCCAGTCACGAATATTACTACCATCTCCATAAACTGGAATAGGTAGTTGCTTAATACAACTATTAATAACTACTGGAATTAATTTCTCTTGATGTTGATAAGAGCCATAATTATTTGAACAGTTAGATGTTGTAACAGGTAAGCGATAAGTATGGAAATAACTACGTACAATATGATCAGAACCTGCTTTGGAAGCAGAATAAGGTGAATTTGGCTGATAGGCTGTCTTTTCTGTAAAAGCTTCTGCATCTTTTGATAAGCTACCATAGACTTCATCGGTTGATATATGATGAAAACGGCACTTAGAATCAGTCCATTTCTTCTCATCTAACCAGTAGGCTTTTGCTTGCTGCAATAGATTAAATGTACCCATGACATTACTTTGGAAAAAAATTTTAGGTCCATCAATCGAATTATCAACATGGGATTCAGCAGCAAAATGCACGATGGTGTCAATCTGATGTTCTCTTAAAATATTATAAATACACTTTTCATCTATAATATCCCCCTGAACAAATACGTGATTTTCTATACTCTTCACACTAGATAAATTAGCTAAGTTACCTGCATAAGTTAATTTATCATAAGAAATAATCTTAATATCATCATATTGACTTAACATCATTTTAACGAAATGGCTGCCAATAAAGCCTGCAGCACCCGTAACCAGTATATTTTTAGCTTTATACATAATTATTTCTCTTTACTTAACCTATCTACTATACGAGCAACTTCATCCATCCAGCTATACTGCTTAATACTAAAGTCTGTTTTAATTTTATCTGTGTCTAGTGCAGAATTTTTTGGCCTTAACGCTAATGTTGGATATTGGCTACTGGCAATTGGATAAACATGCTTTGTTTTAACATCATTTATCTGATCATTTAATTGTTCGATACTATACAGTGCTAGCTGGTGCCATGTGGTTACTGGAAAATCAGTATAATGGTATATCCCCCATTTATTAGTTCCAATACCATTGAACTTTAATCGACAGATATCAAAAATAACCTTTGCAATTGAGTTTGCACTTGTCGGTGCACCATATTGATCAGCCACAATATTAATATGATCTTTTTCTTTCGCTAAACGAATCATTGTTTTAATAAAATTCGAGCGATACTCGCTAAACACCCAGCTAACACGCAAAATGATATGCTGATGCCAAGTTTGTTGTAATATGCGCTCACCATTTAACTTTGATAAACCATACTGATTTAACGGGTTTGTTTGATCTGTTTCAGAATAGGCTGTCGCTTTTTTACCATCAAAAACATAATCAGTTGAAATATGAATTAACGGTATTTCATACTGTTTAGATATAATCGCTAATTTTTTTATGGCTAAATGATTAACGGCATCTGCAGTTATTTTATCATTCTCAGCTTGATCTACTTGAGTATATGCAATTGCATTTATAATAAAATCAAAATCATGATACTGACTAAAAAATTCATTGACTGCTATCATATCAGTAATATCAAGTTCACTTCGACTTACTGCAGTAAATAAAACATTTTCTTCTCTAGTTTTTTCTACTAAAGCAGAGCCAACCTGACCATTTTTCCCTAATATTAATAGCTTCATCATATTACCCTATTAATACTTTGGTAAGTCATCAGATGACAATTCATTTAATTGAGAAGCTTTACTATCTTTTTCAGATAATAAAGGCATACCATCTATTGGCCAATTAATGGCAATATCTTGATCATTCCACAGAATAGATTTTTCAGATTGAGGATGGTAATAATCAGTACATTTATAATAGAAGTCCGCATAATCGCTTAATACTAAAAAGCCATGGGCAAAACCTTTAGGCACCCACAACTGCCTTTTATTATCAGATGATAGTTCAACACCAACCCATTGAGCATAGGTAGGCGAATTAACTCGAAGATCAACAGCAACATCAAAAACACAGCCAGTAATTACAGTCACAAGCTTACCTTGCATTTGCTGTAATTGATAGTGCAGTCCTCTTAAAACATTTTTTTCTGAACGCGATATATTATCTTGTACAAATGTTTCATGAATCTCTAACATTTGACAATAACGTTCTTGTTGAAAGCTTTCAAAAAAGAAGCCTCTTTCATCCCCAAATACCTGTGGTTGAATGATTTTTACTTCTGGTATCTTAGTTGTTATTATTTTCACGTTTGATCTATTTCCTAAATTAAACTTAAAAGATATCGCCCATAGCCAGTTTTCTTAAGTGGCTGCGCTAACTGTATTAACTGATCAGTATTAATCCATTTTTTTTGTAATGCAATTTCTTCAGGACAACCAATCTTCAACCCCTGTCTATGTTCAATCGTTGCAATAAACTGAGAAGCTTCCATCATTGAATCATGAGTCCCTGTATCAAACCATGCATAACCCCTACCCATTAAACCAACTTTAATATTTGACTGCTCTAAATATAATTGATTTAAACAACTGATCTCCAACTCTCCCCTTTTTGAGCGCTTGACTTTTTTAGCAAGCTTACAGACATTGGCATCATAATAATATAACCCGGTAACAGCAAAATGAGATTTTGGTTTTTTAGGCTTCTCTTCAATCGACAAAACTTCGCCTGATTGACTAAATTCAATTACACCATAGCGCTCTGGATCAATAACATTATAGCCAAATACATATGCACCACCTTCCTCTTCTACTATATTTTTTGCCTTTATCAGTAACTCTGGTAAGCCGTGTGCATAGTAAATATTATCGCCTAAAACTAGGCAAGCTGGTTGACCACTTAGAAAATCTTCAGCTAAAATAAAAGCTTGAGCTAACCCTTCAGGAGATGGTTGAACAATATAGTCAAATGATAGTCCCCATTGACTACCATCGCCTAATAAACGCTTAAAAGATGACTGATCTTGTGCCGTTGTAATAATTGCTATTTCTCTGATATTAGACAACATCAATACAGATAGTGGATAGTAAATCATAGGTTTATCATAAACAGGAATCAATTGCTTACTGATACCACAGGTTGCAGGATAAAGTCGTGTACCGCTGCCACCTGCTAAAATTATACCTTTCATTAATATATCCTATCTAATCTTGTTGTTGTGCTTTATAAGTTACTACAGCACGTTCAAATAACTCTGCACTTTTTTGCCAACGAAAATCATTCGCTGTAATAAATGCATTAGTCGATAATTTTTCTCTTAACTGATTATCATTGATTAGTCTTATTACTGCATCTAATAATGCTTGTTTATCACCTATAGGCACAATCAATGCATTTACCTCATTTTTTGCGTACTCTCTAAAGCCTTGACAGTCAAATAAAACACAGGCACAACCTCTTGCCATAGCTTCAAGCGGCGGCATGCCAAAACCTTCGAATAATGAAGTTGATATAAATATATCACATGTATCATAAAATTGAATACATTCCTGATCACTAGAAGCTGTAACTATCTTTAAATGATTCAAGTCAAACTCACTTAAATCATCATGGCTCATCACCTTTGCATCAAATAAAATATTTCTCTCTCTTAATGCATTGATTAAGGATATAAAATACATAAAGCCTTTTTGCTTTTGACTTCTCCCTACTGTAGCAACGCTTAATCGCTGTTTATGACATTCACGCTTATTTAAGAAGTAACTATCTGCTAATGCTGGCTGAATATTCTTATAAAAAATTCTATCCTCTGCTATTAAATAAGGTGGCTGTAAAATTTTTTCACGCACAAAGTTAGAATTAACTAGATAAAATATATGCTTATTTTTATATGACCGGCGTTGCAAATACTTATAAACTTTAAGCATAAGGCTATTAAATTTAGGATGACCATTGAAAAGATGATAATCATCAGCCTGCATAAATCGAATATATTGCACTCGAATTATACTTAATAATGAACAGATAATTGGATCAGAAACAATAACTGTTTGAGCATTTTTTCTAACATAAAATAATAGTTTAACCAATGCTACTAATCTGCCAAAAACTGAAGATATTTCATAAATATTAACTTTTTTATCAATCATATTACGTAAAGTTACTTTAGTGCTAGTCGCACAACTAGTTAAAGCACAGATAGTGACAACTGAGGTTTGACTCAAAACATTAGCAATTTGAATAAATACCTTATTACCGCCTCCTATGTTTAAAGAAGGCAAAACAAATAAATAATTCTTTTTATGATGCATCATACTTAGCTCCATAATATAAAATGCATAATGCTAAAGCCAACCAAATAACACCAAGTGAGTATTGAAATAATGGAGCGACAGATGATATCACCAAATAAGCAAGTAATATTGTTGCACCATATACTCTGCTATAGTCTGTTACATTTAATTTCTGATAACGAACAAACACTTCAAATAATGATAAACCAAATACTAACAGGCCAAACACACCAAACACATAAGGTATAAATAATAACAATGAAAATGATTTTGCTCCCGTTGCCGCTCCAGATACTGTCGCATCAGCAACTGAACTCCATACAAAACCATGACCAAATAGCATAACCCATATATTCTCTGCAATACCATAAAAAGTTAATACAATAGATTCATAACGCCCATGGGCGCTTAAATCATGTAGCTGTGCCCTTTGCATAAAATAGGAAAGTTTTGACAAGAATATTTCAGGACTTAGCATATAAAGCGCAAATGCGGTTAAACAACATAGCGCCCAAAGGCTAAATAGTACTTTAATATTCCATATTTTAATATTATATAAACATACGATAATCAAAGCCAAATAAGCTGCTCTTGTGGTTGTAACGGAAAGTACAGCAAAGCATAAGATTAAAATTAGCCATAAGCTAGGTAAAGCAATCATCTTTATTTTTTTCATATACATGGCTAATAATAATGTTAAGACTGAACATTCTGCAACCCAAGTCGTTTCAGAGAAAAAAGATGCTGGTCTCATTTCAAGATTAGTCAGTTTTATATTAAATGGATTACCTTCCATACTAAATACATAATTGCCCAAAAATTGTGCCATTGAAAAAATTAGCGCAATAAGAAAAATTGATAAGCAAATGTGTAGTGCACGTTTATAATCAAAATTTAAATAACAGTATAAGATAAGAACCATCAATATATTAACAAAATAGTATTTAAAAGCATACAAAACTCCCATATCAGTCTGATTTATAAAATAATAAATTAGTGTAAAAAAGAAATAATATAGGGATATATAAAGCATAAATTTATTTATTTTAATTGTTCTTTTCAACATTAAAAAAAAAATCAATACGAAACTTGCAAAATACCAATAATAAAACCTACCAGCAACAATAAAATACTCATTTGATAATAAAAGTAAAATTAAAAAAACAACAAATGTAGTTGCTAAAAGCTCTCTATTGACAAGAAAATAGTAACAAACACACCAAATAATCCACAGCCATATGGCCAATACACTACCTGTATTTAAAGGGAATATCATGCACAACGCTAAAAGCGCAATAGAATTCACAATCACAGCAACGAGCATGCTTTTATCCGTTTGCTTTATTTTTATTAGAGCGTTTAAAATGGCTACAAACAAAGCATTATTTTTTGTTATTTTCATTATATTTCTCATGCTTATTGCTAATATAGTTCTTATAAAATTGACGAAATTTCTTTAACGGCATTTTAGAAACGAGATATGCCATTGTATTAACCATTAAAGTTTTAGTTCTTAATAAAATACCAATTTTATGGGCTTTTTGAATACGCCATATTTCTAGGTAAGAAGCATAATTAGAAGACATGCCACCTTTGCGCATAGCGGTTAATACTTCTGCCACATTAATAAAAGGGTAGTCATTTTCATATAAAGTTAGAAATAAATCCTGATCTGCTGCTGATTTATATTCGCTATTATACGTATATAAAGCATAAATATTTCTATGCACAAAACAGGTTGGATGATTTAAACACATAAAGCTTTTTAAATGTTCAACATTTAAAGGTGCTACAACATAGCCATCATTAACATCATAATCAAATGTAACAAGCTTGCCATAATAAATGCCCTCTCGCTTCGTACTATCAATCGCATTTTTAACCCGTGCTAGAGTATTTTTCATATAAAAGTCATCAGCATTTAATATCGCAATAAAATCACCTTTAGCTCTTTTTATACCTTTATTCATGGCATCATAAATACCATTATCAGGCTCAGATACGACAACAGAGAAGCCATCTCGATATTGTTGAATAATATCTAACGTGCCATCTTTTGAGCCACCATCAACAATGATATGCTCAAAATCTTTATATGTTTGATCTCTAATACTTAATATCGTTTGTTCAATGGTATCAGCAGCATTATAGCAAACTGTAATAATGCTAAACATAGTCATAAGGTTTCATTCACTTGAATATTAGACATTATAAACACCTAATCTTAACAAAATAGATTTGATTATTCTTTTATATATACTTAAATCATAGGATAATCCAGTACTACCAGAAAATCCAATAATAATAGGCAGTTCTTTAAATGTAACTTTATTGTATTTAGTCTTGCTCTCTCCGGACAGTTTATTATTAAAAACATCATAAAACAAATGTTCCATATAATAGCCACCTTTATCATTAATCTTATTAATATGCTGCATAATTTTCGATTGATACATATGGCAACTCATTTTAAAAAATCGTGTATCAAAGCTATCTCTATTTGAAATACCACTACGAATAAATACATTCTCATCATTTTGATGAATTTTTAGTAAGTGGTTAACGTTTTTCAATCTAACACGACCTGTCACTTTATAAAACTTTTGTGTTTTATTCTGTAAAATATCACTATTTCTCAATGCATAGTCAATTAACTTACATTCCAAATAACCTTTACTAGCATTGTTTGAATCATTCATCTGTTGATATATCAGAAACTCAAGTTTTTTATGATATAATTCTGCCAATTCATGCCAAAATGATTGATTGATCGACGCAGCACTATTCTCGCAAAAAACGATTTGATCAAAATTAGAATGACAAATCCAATAAAATAAACTTTCATAATATTGCTTTCTTCTTTGATCTCTATCTGTAATGGTTAGAAAGTCTGAGCTTGGATTGATTGTTGCTGTCATTAGTAACGTATTTTTCATATCATCCTCTTAAATAGCTTTCTTTTAAGATTATATGCAACACAAAGCATCAATATTGCAACGACATATTCACAAATCACCACAGAAAATGCTAGTGCCATTGCGCCAAAACGACTCACAAATATCACAGCTAATAAAACATTGATAATTCCAGAAATCAAATAAATCTTAGCGCAGATAGCTTCTTTACCAAATGGCATTAAAAAATGCATACTTAACACCGAACTAAATGCCACAGCTGGTAATATTGCTGATAAAACATTCAAAATACTAACTGCCTCTATGTATTGATTACCTAAGAGTATTAAAATAAACCATTTAGCAAATAATATGACAAAGATATGCATACCAATACCCAACAACGTTACAATCATAAGCATCCACTTAAAGATCCTAAACGCTTGATAGATATCATTTTTAAATCTAATTGACATCTCGGGTAAAAATGCTTGAGATATAGGTGCTAATAATGAACAGCCTGCACGAACGATCTTCTCTGAACCTGCAAAATAGATCAACTGTACGCCAGTCGCCATAATACCTAAAAATACAACATTAAATGATGTATATAAACTAACAAATGATACGAGAAAAAAAGCCGAAGATGCGCTTTTAATTTCATGTAGAATATTTAACAGACTAACTTGCATGCCTTTAGTTGAAAAATTATGCTTAACATATAAATAACAAACAATAAGATTAAGCATTCTAGTAAACAATAATGAAAATATAACCCATATCAATGTTCCTGATAGAAAAAATATAGCTAAAATACTTAATATAAACAATAAAGTACTCGCTAACTCTGCAACTAATAGCACTTTAACTTTTTGTAAACCTTGAAAAAACCAAGTAAAATTTAAACCCAATAAAACTGCATACAACCAGGCTAATAAATAAATTAAGTTATTTGAAATAAAATAAAATCCAATTGCAAAACACAGTAATATAAAAGATAAAAACAACTTACTATTATTGACTATCTTTAGCTTATTTTGTATAAAAGTTATCTCATTTTTATTTGACGCAATAGCTCTTGTCCCACTGATAACAAACCCAAATTCAACAATTAAGCTCATCCATGTCCCTAAGCTAATTAAAAACAAATAATAAGCAAAGTCATCATGGTTTAATAACCTAGATAATAAGGGTAATACAACAATTGGCGATAGCATTAAAATTATACGAATGATATAAAATGCTGCTGTATTGTAGATTACTTTTTTCACAATATTAACTACTGATTAAAAATTATTTTGATAGGCTTTATAAGTAGCTTGAATACCATTTTCTAAGCTCATATGATACTTCCAGCCTAAACGCGTTAAGTTTTCGACATCTAATAACTTTCTCATTGTACCATCGGGTTTGGTTTTATTAAGTACAATATCACCTGAGTAGCCAACAATTTCTTTTACCATCTTTGCTAGCTCTAATATAGAAATATCTTCACCACAGCCAATGTTAATTAAAGGTGGGTTGGTATCTGAGACAATTAAAGTATTATATGTTCCATCATCTAAATTCATTAAAAAAATGCAGGCATCTGCCATATCATCTGAATATAAAAATTCTCTTTTTGGTCTGCCTGAACCCCAGACTTCAACCTGAGCTTGATTGTTAATTTTTGCTTCATGAAATTTACGAATCAAGGCAGGTAAAACATGCGATGTAGTTAAATCATAATTATCATTAGGCCCATAGAGATTCGTCGGCATCACTGCTAGATATTGAGTATGGTATTGTCTATTATATGACCAGCACATTTCAATACCTGCAATTTTAGCAATCGCATAAGGTCGATTTGTCAACTCTAAAGGACCGCTTAACAAATAATCTTCTTTCATTGGTTGAGGACAATTTTTTGGATAAATACATGAGCTACCTAGAAATAACAAACGTTTTATTTGATGCTTATAAGCCTGATCTATCACATTTTGCTGAATATTAATATTCTCTCGAATAAAGTCCGCAGGATAGGTATTATTAGCATAAATACCTCCAACTTTAGCTGCTGCTAAAAAAACATACTCGGGCTGCTCTAATGCAAAAAAATCAGCGACTTTTTGTTTATCGGTTAAATCTAACTCTTTATGCGAACGCGTCACAATATTTGTATAGCCATAAGCTTGTAACTGGCGCATCAAAGCTGAGCCAACTAAGCCATTATGACCGGCAACATAAATTTTTGCATGCTGACTCATAAAATTCATTATTCCAACCCTCGTTTAATTTCGTAGCCACCATCCATTAAATACTTATCTTTTTTCATCAATGCTAAATCTGAGCGCATCATATCTTTAACAAGCATTACTAAATTATATTTTGGCTTCCAGTTTAATTTTTGATAGGCCTTAGTTGGATCACCAATAAGCAAATCAACTTCAGTGGGTCTAAAATAACGCGAATCAACTGCAACGACTTCTTTACCAATAGGTAGTTGATAATCAGGATCTGCACAAGAAACAACATAAGCTTTCTCATCGATGCCTTCACCTTTGAATTCAAGCTCAATATCTACTTCTCTAAATGCCAATCTAACAAACTCTCTTACTTGGGTTGTCACACCTGTTGCCATCACCCAATCTTCAGCTTCATCGGCTTGTAAAATTAACCACATCATCTCAACATAGTCTTTTGCATGGCCCCAGTCTCTTTTAGCATCCATGTTGCCCAAATACAATGTATCTTGTAAACCTAAAGCTATTTTAGCCGCTGCTCTTGTAATTTTACGCGTCACAAATGTTTCACCACGAACGGGAGACTCATGATTAAATAAAATACCATTACAAGCAAATAGATTATAAGCTTGTCGATAGTTAACGGTAATCCAATAGGCATATAACTTGGCAACCGCATAGGGTGAACGCGGATAAAAAGGTGTTTTTTCATTTTGAGGAATTGCCTGCACCTTACCATATAGCTCTGAAGTAGAAGCCTGATAAATCTTCGTTTTGTTATCTAACTGCAAAACTCTAACTGCTTCTAAAATACGCAATGTACCTAACCCATCAGCATTGGCAACATATTCTGGTGTTTCAAAACTAACATGGACATGACTCATTGCTGCTAAGTTATATATCTCATCGGGTTGAATCTTTGCAATGAGTCTTGTTAAATTTGAGGAATCAGTCATATCACCATAGTGTAGATGAAAATCTTTACTGGATTGGTGACCGCTATATAGATGATCAATTCTATCTGTGTTAATTAAACTACTTCTTCGAACTAAGCCATGGACTTCATAGCCTTTATTTAATAAAAATTCAGCGAGATAAGAACCATCTTGACCAGTAATACCCGTTATAAAAGCTTTTTTCATTCATACAATTCCTCAAACCGTTCAATATCATCATCTGAAAGATAACTACCTGACTGTATTTCTAACATTTCAGCAGGCAAATGCCCAATCGAAATTACTTGATGCTTTTGTAGCGGTAGTATATTAATCGACATACCTTGAGATAGCAAATGCTCTTTATTATCAATGCGTATTTTCACTGCACCACATAATACGGTAAAGTATTCACTCTTATGATAGTGCATTTGTAATGAGCTTTTTGAATTTACTTTAAAATAGAGTTTATTGACTATAAAGTTATTTCCTTTTGCAATCTGATCACTATAACCCCAAGGTGCGTAATGTCGTTTATGCTTAACAATCTCTTGGCGACTATCCAAATTTAGCTTATTAACTAATACTTTTATCTCTTGAGTATGGTTTGTATCTGCTACTAATATTGCATCTGCTGTTTCGACAACTATTAAATTATTAATCCCAGCAGTTGCTAATAGTCGATCATGAGAGCGCAAATAACAATCTTTGGTATTGACATGATAAACATCGCCTTTAACAATATTACCATCTTGATCTTTTTTAGCTAAATCAAATAAAGCTCTCCATGAACCAATATCTGACCAGTTTAAGTCCATCAATGGGATCAGTGCAATTTTTTCTGATTTTTCCATCACCGCATAATCAATTGAAATATCCATACACTGTGCAAAACTTTCACGATGAACACGAATAAAATCTAAATCTTTTTGTTTTAGATTAAAACTTTCAAGGCATTGTTGATATATTTGAGGCTCACTTTTTTTTAATTGATCTAAATAGGTTGATGCCTTAAACAAAAACATACCACTATTCCAATAATAATTACCTTCAGCTAGATAAGTTTTAGCCTTTTCTTTATTTGGTTTTTCAACAAATAAGTCAACATCATAAATAAAGTCATTTTTTTTATTACCAAGCTTAATATACCCATAGCCTGTATCAGGTGATTTTGGCTGTATACCAAAGGTATATAAATAATCATCATCTAATTCTGCTTGAGTTAGTGTTTTAATAACATGATCAAAATTATCGATATAATGATCAGATGGAGATACGAGCATATAGGCATCTTCATTTTCAAGCACTGCCAATGCAGCTAACGCAATTGCTGGTGCTGTATTTTTAGCTAATGGTTCAAGAATAATACTAGCGTTGTCAATTTCTAGCGCCCTTAATGACTCTGCCACCTGAAAGCGATGATCTTCATTACAAACGATAATTGGCGCTTCAAATAAAGACTCATTAACATAACGCAAACAGGTATTTTGCAGCAGTGTATGATCATCAATTAACTGAATAAATTGTTTTGGTGACTTCTTTCTTGATAATGGCCAAAGCCTAGAGCCAACACCTCCTGAGAGAATTACAGGATAAATCTTGCAACTAAAATTTGCCACTATAAAACTACCTTTTCTTTTTTATTAGAGACGATATTTTTTACATCAATGATCACATCTTTTGCATTGATTAATGTTTGAATTTGACTTTGTTTAAATTGATCATGGGCTACTGCAACAATCACACAACGACATAAGCTTAATGTTTCAATTGGCTGGATGTCAATATCATAGGCATTTTTTGCATCATCTTTATCTGCTTGGTCATCAATAACCAACGGCTCAATATAATATGATTTAAGTTCATTAATTATATCAATTACTTTTGTATTTCTAACATCAGGGCAATTTTCTTTAAAGGTAAACCCTAGAATGGCTACTTTGCTATTACGTATGGATAAATTATGTTTAATCATTTCTTTCACCGTTAATTCTGCAACATATTTACCCATGCTATCATTTATACGCCGCCCCGATAATATTACTTCAGGATGATAACCTAACTGTTCTGCTTTATAGGTTAAATAATAAGGGTCAACACCAATACAGTGCCCGCCAACAAGCCCAGGTTTGAATCTCAAAAAGTTCCACTTAGTTTCAGCAGCTTCTAACACTTCATAAATATCGATATCCATCAGATGAAAAATCTTGGTTAACTCATTAACAAAAGCAATATTAATATCACGTTGTGAGTTTTCAATCACTTTAGCAGCCTCAGCAACTTTGATCGAACTTGCTTTATAAACACCTGCTTCTATCACTGATGCATAAACATCCGCTATAATATCACAAATAGCTTTTGTTTGCCCTGATACGACCTTTTTAATCTGAGTAAATGTATGCTTTTTATCTCCTGGATTTATTCTCTCTGGCGAATAACCAACAAAAAAGTCACGCCCACAAATAAGCTTTGATTCTTTTTCTAATATTGGCACACAGTCTTGTTCAGTTGCACCTGGATATACCGTTGACTCATAAACAACAATATCGCCTTTTTTTAATGCTTTGCCTATTGTTTCAGATGCCTTTAATAAGGGAGTTAAATCCGGTTTATTTGCTCGATCAATTGGCGTTGGTACTGCCACAATATGAAAATCTGCTTTTTTTAAATCAGCTATATCATCAGTTAAAACTAAATTTGCTGATTGTAACGTGTCATTTGTTACTTCCAGTGTATAGTCAGAACCTCTTTTAAGTGCTGCTATTCTTCTGGAGTTAATATCAAATGCAATGACTTGCTGTTTTTGGCCAAAAGCCACTGCAACAGGTAGCCCAACATAGCCTAAACCAATTACTGAAATAGCTCTTTCAATCATTTATCAGCCTTATTTAAATGAGTATCATATAATTTTAATTGCCCTATGATTCTTTGACTAGCTAAACCATCTCCATAAGGATTAACTGCTTGCGCCATTTGACTATATAAATTAGCATCATCGATTAATGCTGAAACTTCATTAACAATATGCGCTTTATCTGTACCTACTAATTTGGCTGTTTTAGCACTAACACCTTCTGGCCGTTCTGTTGTATTACGCATAACTAAAACTGGTTTAGCTAATGATGGCGCTTCTTCTTGCACACCACCTGAATCAGTTAATACTAAATAACAATGAATCATTAAATAGATAAAAGGTTCATAATCTAACGGTTCGATTAAATGCACATTATCAATCTCAGATAATAAATCAAAGACAGGCTTTATAACATTTGGATTTAAATGAACAGGATAAATAAAATGCATATTGGGATATTTTTTTGCTAACACATGAATTGCCTGACAAATATTAATAAACCCTTCACCATGATTTTCCCTTCTATGACCTGTTATCATAATAAAGGGCTGCTTATCCTGAATAATTTTTGTCGCACTTTTAAATAGTTTACTCCATGAATGTTGCCAACTAATGCGATTTTTTATCCAAAGTAATGCATCTATTACTGTATTGCCAGTAACGGTGACATGATCTTTTTTAACACCTTCTGATAAAAGATTATCTTGTGAAATAGGCGTTGGTGCAAAGTGTAGATTAGCAATACGGCTGACTAATTGGCGGTTTGCTTCTTCTGGGTAAGGCGATGATAAATTATAAGTTCTAAGACCTGCTTCAACATGCGCTATATTTATCTGGTTATAAAAGGCTGTTAATGCTGCTGCAAAACAAGAAGTTGTATCACCTTGCACAATAAGCCAATGCGGTTTTTCTTTTTTAAGAATATCTTCTAATAACGTCACTGTTTTTGCTGTGATCATCGATAAAGTCTGATTGGGCTGCATAATATCTAAATCATAATCAACCTTTAGTTCAAATAATGCCACCATCTGATCAAGCATTGAACGATGTTGGCCAGTTAAACATACAATACTTTGAAATTGATCATCTTTTTCTAGTGCTTTAATCACTGGTGCCATCTTAATTGCTTCTGGACGCGTGCCAAAGACACTTAAGACTTTTATTTTATTCATAAAGCAAATATTCCCTTCGCATCAATAACACATTTATCTAAAATCATTGATTTATCTAAGTTTTTAAACTCTTTGTGATCAACCAGAACTAAGATGATATCAGCTTGCTTTAATGCATTATCTAAATCAACAAGTTCAATACCCTCTAACTGATCAATATTGGGTTCTACTACAATCACCCGCGATGAAAGTTTATCTTGAATTTGTTTGATAATAGATAATGAAGGTGACTCACGTAAATCATCAATATCAGCCTTAAAGCTAGCCCCCAAACAGGCAACTACTGGACTTTTATATTTATCAGCTTGCTTAATAACCTGATTGATAACCCATTGCGGTTTATAATCATTAACTTCTCGTGCCTTTTTAATTAGTTTTGCCTCTTTTGGTGCTGCACTGACGATAAACCAAGGATCTACAGCAATACAATGTCCACCAACGCCGGGACCTGGTTGTAAAATATTGACCCTTGGGTGATGATTGGCTAGGCGAATTAATTCCCAAACATCAATATCTAACTTATGACAAATTAAAGATAATTCATTGGCAAAGGCAATATTAACATCGCGAAATGAGTTTTCTGTTAACTTTGTCATCTCAGCTGTACGTGCATTAGTTGCTAGTACTTTACCCTTTACAAAACTTTGATAAAATTCAAGCGCTTTTTCTGTTGATGCCTGATTAATGCCACCAATGACGCGATCATTTTCAACCAGCTCCAATAATACGCGCCCTGGAATGACACGTTCAGGTGAGTGGGCAATATAAACTTCCGTTAGTTTGGGCCTTAATTCTTTAATGACATCATGAATAAACTCAGTCGTACCGACAGGAGAAGTAGATTCTAAAATAACTAAGTCTTTATTCTTTAAAACATCACATAGTGTTTTAATTGCTGATTCAACATAGCTTAAATCTGGTTGATAGCCTTCTTTAAATGGCGTAGGTACAGCAATAATATGTACATCAGCATCTTGAGGTTTAAGTGATGCTTGTAATTTATTTGAATTAACAGCTGATTTGACCAAAATATCTAAATCTGGCTCAACAATATGTACTTGAGCCTTGTTAATCATATCAACTACTTTTTTAGAAATATCAATACCTAAAACATCATAACCTTTAGTTGCTAATAGTGATGCGGTAGGCAATCCAATATAACCTAACCCATAAACATTAATCTTTTGCATATAAATACTCACTAAGCTTTCAATAACTTCAATTTGATTTCATCCAACATTCTAATCGCAATCTGATTTCGATCAAAATACATTGCAACAAAATCCTTAATTCTTTTATGATCAAATTCTTCAACTTTCATTTGAGCAATCGCTTGATTTAAACTTACTGCGTCTTCTGGTTCAAACGCGATACCAGCTTGTGCTTGATTAATAACAATATCTCTAACTTCTCCTTTAACACCCATTAAAATTGGCTTACCTAGTGCCATTGATTCAAATACTTTTGATGGAATAACCGTTTCAAAAAGCGGCGTATTTTTTAAATGGACAATACTAGCATCCAACATATTAGTTACTTCAATGGCATCAAAGCGACTACCACTATCGATAAACGTTACATTATCTAAAGTTTGTGCTTGTGATTTAATTTGCTCAGCATAAGCACCTGTACCCATAATTATAAAATGAACCGATTGATCTTCAGTTAACTTAGCGGCCTCTATGATTGTATGAACACTATGTGCCATACCAATTGTACCAATATAGCCAACTAAAAATTTTTCACCAATCTGATACTGTAATTTAAGAGACTGAACATCTAAGGGTGGTTTGATTTGACTAAAGTCTATACCATTTTTACAGACGATAATTTTTTCTGGGTCAATGCCATCCTGTTGAATTAATATATTTTTAAAACTATCTGTGACTGAAACAATCATATCAGCTTTTTTATATAGTCGTTTAACTGACCAACCAAATAATCTCAATAGCAAATTTTGTTTTCCCATCGCATCGACTGCAACTACTGATTCAGGCCATAAATCACGTAATTCAAAAATAAATGCCTTACGCTTAAGCCTTGCTACAAACCAAGCGGCAAATACTGAAAATGGCTGAGGAGATGTACCAATCACCAAATCAACTTTTTTGATAAACAAGCCTTGTATAGATGCATGCATGCCAAAGCTTAAATAATCAACAATACGTTTAAATGAGCCTTTATTTTGTGCAATAAAGCTTTTTATACGAATAACTTCTATTCCATCAACTACCTCTTTAGATCGCCATTTGTTTTTATAACCTTGAAACACCTTACCCTTTGGAAAATTAGGAACGCAAGTTAATATAGTCACCTGATAGCCTTCTTTAACCCAAATTCTTGCATGATCATAAAGACGGTTTGCAAGCGCATTCGACTCTGGATAGAAATTATCTGAAATAAATAAAATATGCTTCATTGATCATCCCATCTAATCATAATACTCGCCTTATGCGTTTGATTGTCTAATTGGTAGCTAAATGTTTTTGTTGGTTGGAGTGTACCAAATGTTAGCGCATATTGACTATCTTGTATTTTATATACACCACTAAATTTAAGCATTATATCTTTTTGATTCGGCAATGTGATAGTAATGCCTTGGCTGGTAGTTTCTGTAATTTGACACAGTGGGTGTAAATGTAGTAAAAGTTGTGCTTTTTGACTAGTCTCTAATTGATCAGTAATTAATAACTCCCCTGACCTAAATTGCCATTGCCGCCTATGAATGGCTTTGTTTTCAAGGCGCTGATAACCATTATGCATTGCAGTAATGTGGCATACACCACCTTGAGAGTTTCTCTCTATTATTTGTGTTGTTGCTCGTCTAGCTACTCTAAAGCTACCCCAGATTTCAGATGAATTATGATCAGCCATTACTAATGTATTATGCGCTTTTGTACTGCGTTCAAAATAACGACGTTGAGAGTCTCCATAGCATGAAGTACCCAAATTAACAAAAACCGGAAAACCATCAATAATTAATTCAAATGACAAATTATCTGCATGTGCATGCCCTGGCAAATAAGAAGCACCAATATCAGCTGTATCTAAAATAGCTTTAATACGAGAAAAATTATATACTGTATAACCTGTTGCATCTAAAATGGTTAAGCCTGTTTTAGGACTCGATTGATACTCAAAACCAAGTCTTTTGGCGTAATCAAATAAACTTCTAGGTGCCTGAGCAATCTGATCTGCTGCATCATTAAAGTAACTAATCGAGTCATCATTTCGCCTCATAAGGTCTAACCAGCTTAGCATTTGATTGATTTGATTCGACCATAAAAACAAATCAGAACGCCCATAAAGATCAAATATCGCCTTTAAATCCAATAAGCCTTCTAAGATAATGCTATGATACATAGCTGATAGTTCAAAATGGCCACCATCCGCTAAAACTTGTTCTTTTATTTCTTTTTTTAAACCATTTGAACCTTTTTTAAGCCAAAGGCTTGCTTCTTTTGATTCAAAAAATAAACCCGCAAAACAAAGTGCCTTAAAATTCTCAAATAAATGATTACCCAAGATATGATATTCACAAATTTTATTTAAATAACGTGCTTGAACATAAAGAGAGTACTTTATTTTTTCACTGACACTACCACCGAGTAAAACATATTTAATGATATTTACAATACGTAATGATATTGGATATGGCTCCCATCCATTACCTCGCTTTGAGATTGGATTTTCTTTTTGCCAACGCTCTAATAACTGATAAGATAAAGCACGATGATGTAAATTCTGAGCATTTAAACTATCAAAATAATGTAAGTTATATAACCAAAGCTTTGCTTGATTTTTATCATTCCAAATAGCACTACTTGAAATATCAACACAGTGATTTAAAAAACAAGCTTGCCTATTGTTAAAATAACGATGCCTTTTATATAAAAATAACGAATCAGTGGCTTCTCTATAAGTATTTATTTTAAGATAATCAACTTTCTCTGAGACTGATGGCTTTATCAATCGATACCATAAGCGAAATATAATTTGCTTGAATTTTAGATATTTAATTGTATGATAATAAAGACTTAATTTTCTTAAAGCCATCATTTTCTTAAAAGTTCAGCTATTTCGATCGACACGCGAGAAACTTCCATAATCTCTTCAAATAAAATAGGTGCAGCCGAACCTGTTTGAATCGCATCAATAAAAGCCCTAACACACTCGCTTTGTCCTTTATCTTGTTTTTTTAAATTTTGTTTTTTAAAGCCACTAAAACCAAAGCCTGTAAGCTTTCTAAAATTATCTAATTGTAAAATCTTCCCATCGCAAAACACTTCCAGACGTTCCTTAGGAAAGGATTTATGCCCATTGGCTAAGTAATGAATACTGCCACAAGAACCATCAGCAAACGTTAAAGTAATCATCGCTTTGTCATCATCTCCGCCAACACTAGAACTAACAGAGACAGCAGAATATGAAACAATTTTACTTTGAGCTAAGAACCTTAATAAATCTATAAAATGACAACCCTCACCGACAATTCTACCACCACCTACGGCTACATCTTGTGTCCAATGCGCTTGTGGTATCTCGCCTGCATTAACCGTCATAATAAATGATTTAGGTGCTTTTTGTTGACCAATCAATCGCTTAATCGTTTGGACTTGTGGTGCAAATCGACGATTAAAACCAACCATTAATAACTTATCATCTGCTTGCTGATAAGCTGCTTGAATTTCATTAAGCTCTTCTATGCTTAATGCTAAAGGCTTTTCAACAAATACATGCTTTTTAGCCTTTAATGCGTTAATTACTTGTCTTGCATGCTGATTATGTCTTGTTGCGACTACAACCACATCTAAATTACTATCTTCATATAAAACATTTTCATCGGTAATTGATTCTTGAAAGCCAAGCTTTTTAGCAACAAGTTTTGTTGAAATACCTTGACTTGAAACAATACTTTTTAACGTGATGTTTGTGTTTTTAAATGCGGGTGCTAATACCCTTGATGCATAATTTCCAGCACCTAAAAAACCAACGGCTATGGCCTCTTTTTTTGATGCCTGATGATTAACGATTACTTGGCGTTTTAATTTAAGCTCTTGTTGCGCTTGTCTATAATTTAATACAATCCCTAATGCACTTTTATCATTTTCTAAAATAGCATATGCATCATTAGCATGATCAAATTCAAAACGATGACTAATCAATGGTTTAACATCTAATTTTTCAGCTGCCATCATATCTAGTACAGCTTGAAAGTTTCTATTTTCACTCCAGCGCACATAGCCTAGTGGGTAGTCATGACCCTTTTGTTCATAATCATCGTCATATCGACCAGGACCATAAGAACATGACACTTGAAATGTTAATTCTTTTTCATAAAAGTCAGCACGTGAAAACTCATTACCAATCACACCAACTAAGATAATTCGTCCACGCTTTCTACACATGGTTGCTGCTTGGTGTAAAGGTTCGTTACTTTTAGTCGCTGCAGTAATAATCACAGCATCAACACCATTACCCCTTGAAAAAACCTCAGCAGCAGCAACTGGATCACTATTTTCAGATAAGTTAACGACTTCTGCACCAAACTGTCGTGCTAACTTACATTTATTTGCATCGAAATCAACACCTAAGACACGACAGCCAGAAGCTTTTAATAACTGCACTGTAATTAAGCCAATTAAACCAAGCCCAATAACAGTAAAACATTCACCTAGTGTTGGTTTTGATAATCGAATACCCTGTAATGCAATAGCAGCAAGTACTGTAAAAGCAGCCTCTTCATCACTAACAGTATCAGGTATTTTTGCACACAAATTTTTTGCTACTCTAACAATTTCTGCATGATTTCCATTAGAGACCACTCGATCCCCTACTTTAAAACCAGAAGCATTCTTACCTACTTCAAGTACTTTACCTACATTACAATAACCTAAGGGTATTGGTTGGTCTAGTTTAGCTTTCACTGCTTCAAGTGTCGTTGCCAAACCATCTGTTTTTATTTTTTCTAAGACCATTTTTACCTTATCAGGCTGTTGCTTGATTTTACCTAAAAGACTTGCCTTACCAAATTCAACTAGCATACGCTCAGTTCCTGCTGAAACTAAGCTTTTCGTCGTTTCAATTAATAGCGCTCCAGCACTATTTTTTGGACATGGAATATCTTCTATGACAGTTTCACCTGTCTTTAAAGACTGTAAAATCTGCTTCATTATCACTAATCAACCTTAAGGTAATTCTCATAATAAAATTAATCATACCGACACCAACTACAGTTGCAAACCATTTTATCTGAATTTAATGCTACAAAGCTTATTAATGATTGCTTTATAATTAATTGTTTATCGCTTAAAATAAGTACAAAACAATTATCTGTATTTTAAAAATGTTCAATAATCAGTTAGGCAAAATTTTAGTTGTTGGTGGCGCAGGCTACATCGGCTCGCATGTTGTATTACATTTACTTAAAAATAATTACCAAGTTGTTGTACTTGATGATTTATCAACTGGTACACAAGATGCTGTATTAACAGAGCATTTTTATCTGGGTGATTTAGCAGATCGAACATTATTAAAGCAAATATTCTCTGAACATCATATTATCGGTGTTATGCATTTCGCTGCTTTAATTGTTGTTGATGAATCAGTTAGCAAACCGCTTGAATACTATCAGAATAATTTTATCAAACCACTCACTCTATTAGATGAAATGATCAAACATCAAATTCATTATTTTATTTTTTCTTCAACAGCTGCAGTTTATGGCGAACCTCAATACACACCTGTTGATATCAACCACCCCAAAAGGCCGATGAATCCGTATGGACAGTCCAAATTAATACTTGAAGCAGCTTTAAAGGATTTTGATCGCGCTTATGGACTTAAATCTACGGTTTTGCGTTATTTCAATGCTGCTGGAGCTGATCCCAAAGGCTGCATTGGTTTTCATGAACCCATTACACATTTAATTCCACAAGTACTGAAAGCTGCCTCAGGTAGGAAAGAAGCCATTACTATTTTTGGTAATGATTACAATACAAAAGATGGTACCTGTATCCGAGATTATATTCATGTTATGGATTTAGCCTCTGCCCATATACTGGCTTTTGAACAATTACTATCAACCAAATACTCTCATACTTATAATCTCGGTAATGGTCAAGGCTTCTCCGTATTAGAAGTCATTGAATCGGTTAAAAAAATAACCAAAAAAGACATTAAAGTGATTCAATCGAATCGGCGAGCTGGTGATCCAGCGATTTTAATTGCTGACTCAAGCGATGCTAAAAAAAATCTAAACTGGCAACCACAATTTAATCAACTAGATCAAATTATACAAGATGCCTGGCAGTGGGAGTTAAATCCAAAATGGCATTAGATCAAATACTTAGTTACTAATTTTTTGCAATAGTTTTAATTTAGCATTACTAAACATATTGATTAACGTATTACCAAGTATATAAATAATCATTGCTACTGTACCAAAATACCATAATACAAAATTAAGATGCGTATGAATATATGAATGCGCCTTGGCTAAAACAAACCAGCTTAATGGGCTTAAAATCGATATGATTAAAAGAGGTAGTTGCTGCTGTTTTTTCTGATCACCATAAAAATAATGATAAATGGCAACAAATAAAGATATCATTAATAAATACTTAAAATAAGCACCTGATATACCATATAATAAAGGTGTTGGATAGGATGGAAACCAAAAAAAGTATAATAACACTATAATCAGTACAGGTGCATCTAAACTTTCGGTATATGCAGATGAAAAATCCATAGGATTACCATAAGTGCGGCGTTCAACATCATGAATTAAAATATGTTTTAAACCTAAAATGATATTATTATCAATCAAATAGGCATGGATAATAATAGCCATCATAAAGCCAACTAAACTTAAAACTACTAAATAAATAATTGCTTTAAATGCAGCTAAACGGCTAAAGTGATCACCTGGTAGCACAAACGCACAAACAAATGGCATAGATGCAAATAGTAAAATAGCACTTAAGTACTCATATCCTGCTGCTGATTTAATAAATACCGCAAGTGCAAATAATAGCAAATACAGTGAATATAACTTTCTATTATTCCTATAACTATAAGCAAGAAATGAAAAAAAGACAGGCAAAAACCATAAATAAGACACCCAATATAAATTTCTAGCAAATAAGACCATCCACGGTGAGAAAAATACTGAGACAAGAAAAGCTAAAGCTAACCCCTTGTCATATATTCGATAAAATGCCCACACAAGCAATAATATTGATATTGCTGTTAAGGTTGAATTTATCCAATGAAGCATACTGATACTAGCGCCCAGTTGATTATAAATAAATGAATACCAAATACCTTGAATACCAATTTGACTACGATAGGGTATATATTGCATCTGGTTTGATTGATCTAATTGATAACGCCCCAAGCCAAAAGGTGTTGCATTATTTGGATGAGTATGTTGCTCAAGTGTCGCATCAATAACCAAATTTTGTGAGACTTTCGCATTAAATTGCTTAAAATGATTAATCGATACAATATTAAACAAATCTAAATTAAAGTTAAGCGTCAATAAAAGTAGTAGTAATAAAGCTAATCCAGCGCTTAGCGTATAACCATTTAAAGTATAATGTTTTAGCTTCAAACACATGCTATTAGCTACTCCTTATGCTTGTGATAATCATCCAAACTATGATATTTTTTGTTTTTCAGCAATGATATTGTCATTATCATAGCGATTATTAATAAGGAGTCCTAGATACTTAATAATAATCGCAAAGCAGATAAAGACGCCTGTAAATGAAATCGATAAAAATAGCATTAATGTTGTCCAACCTGTAACAATATTATTCAGAAAGAAATAAGCACTCATGGCATAAATTGCAGCTAATATGGATATCAATGCAAATAAGATCGCAAATAAAATCGCAATTAATTTACCTAAATTAGTAAATAGCAATAATAAATCTGTAGCAAAATCAATTGTTGAGAATTTAAGTTGCCATTTTTTATGCTTTGCCACCGATGATTGATACTTAATAAAGGTATAATTTAGTCCTGTATTACAATAGGCATATTTTCGATAGTGAATGACTTTATTTAACTGATTGACACGATTAACGGCCCTTCTTGATATTAAATGGACGCGACTTTTGACAAGTAGCGTATGCTTACTTGAATATCGACTGACTAATCTATAAAACCAATGCTCCCAACTACATTTATAGTTTTCAGGCTGTAAAAACACAAAGTCATGCCCAATTAAGCATGCTTCATACATCTGCCACAGACTATCTTTTGGATAATCAACCATCGAGTCTTCAAACTCATAAATAAAATCACCAATACTTGCATCAATGCCTGCAAGCATTGCCTGCTCTTTATTTACCTCATAAGGCAAATTAACTAAGTTAGCTGTAATCGGCTGATTATGTAATAACGCTCTGAGTGAATCAACGAGTGCTTTAGAAGCATTATTATCAACAAATACAAACTCGTAATGCTCAAAGTATATTTTCGAAAAATCTAACATATACTGCAACCATGTCTCTATATGCCGCGATTCTTTAGTCAATAATAAGATAATTGAAATATAATTTTTTTCTTTATTTAGCATGAATTCTATAACACCTCTTCAAGATCATAGATTGTATTAATTTTTCCTGAAAAAATAGATAGCATATCAGGGTTGGTGTGAGACTTTTTAATCAATGTCGGACGCGCATCATCAACTTCACTAGATTGTAAAATTGCTTTAACTGCATATAAGGATTTGTGATAGGTTAATGTAATCTGATCATTCAAATATCTTTTAACTAATTGCCTCATATGCGCAAATGCACTTGAAGGTTTATAAGCGCATAAATTACAGTTTGCTAATTGACTTACTCTACAGTCTGTTGCATTATTTTGACAACTAAAGTTTGGATGCGTAGCTATTGATACATTATGTGGTGTATGCATCACAGAAGTTAATGAGTGATAGCCTGATTTGCCAAAAGGCATTAATGAAAAAAAAGGCCCATCCATTAAGGTGATACCAATATCTTTAATATTTGATGAAACATTACAAAGTGCAATTTCACATAATTCATATTTTAAATTTAATGTCTCAAGCCCACAAAGTGTTAAGACTTGATTTAAACTCGCATAAGTTGCATTAATCAAATAATTGGCAGTAAAGTGGCCATGATTACTAATCAATTGCCAGTTTTGATTACTGTGATTAATTTTATCCAATACTGCTTTATAATAAATATCACATTTACCGCTGGCATTTAGTTGACTTAATAAATATTCGCCAATCAATTTTGCATCAAAAGCATACTCTAGTGTTTCAAAGGCATTATCACAACTACCTTTTTTAAAGTATTTACTGGCTGTAATTGGCGCTATTGGAATACTGGCAGAGTGACAAAATTTACTGAATTGCTCTGCATTGGTATAAGAGAATTGATTAGCCAGTGCATAGATTTTTGTAAAACGTTTTAAAATTGCAAAATCAAACTCATCAACAAATCGATCAAAATAATAAGCTGATTTTAGTGCAGTTGCATAGCTTCTTGGATAATGATAGCCATTATGAACGCGTGCTTGATTAATCCAACTGGCACGTTTAAATGGTGCATTTTCATGCTCCAAAATAAGTACTTTTTGCCCCTTTTGTATACACTTTAGTGCTGCATATAATCCAAATATACCACCGCCTAAAATTATTTTATCATACTTGATCATGGCATTATGGATTATACTTTTTAAACAATAAGTTAACTAATACTTTCAACAACTGAAAATTCCCTTTAATAAAGCTTATCTTGGTCGGTATTTTACCTTTTTCAGGATAGCGTCTTGTTACTGGAATCTCAGTTACTTTATATCCAAGTTGGGGCGCTCTAACTGAAAGGTAAGCTAATAATTCATAGCTACGAAAAATTTCCCTAAATGGCTTAACTTTTTGATCAAGTAAATAGTTTTTTGAATAAGCCCTAAAGCCATTGGTTGTATCGCTAAAGTGATAACCTGCAATTAAGGAAATTACTGGAATATGAATCAGTTTAACTGCAATGTGTCTAATCAATGGTGTATTAATCGCTTTTCCATTTGTCATATAACGAGAGCCTTGAATAAAATCATATCCTTGGGCTAACTTTTTTGCCATCATGATGATATCTTCAACGCTATCTTTATTATTTCCATCGATTGTCACTATACCATCATAAGTTCTTTGATATAAAGCATAGTAGTAGCCCATTCTTAGCTGAGCGCTTAGCTTGCCTGTATCGCATTTAGTTAGTAAAAGTGATACACCATTAGCTAATAAAAGTTGTTCTGATAGTGACTGGTCATCACTACCACCATCACAAATAATAATATCAACATACTCACTAATATTAGCTTTATGCATACGCTTAAGCTGTGTTTTAATCTTTTCACCTTCATTAATCACTGGAATACAAAGACAGTATTTTTTCTTTTGTTTATGATACTCTTTAACCGTATAGTTAGGTATTTCAATTGTCTTCATATTATTTTCTATCTTGTATATACTGTTGTAATAAACTAAGTGATGCTTCTATTTGAGTTTTATCTGTATGAGTCATTTCAATAGATAAATAATGTTGATACTGATTTGATTTAACAATAGCTAAAAACTCATTAAGCCACTGAGTATATAGATGATGCTTTTCATTAAATGCATTTAAATATGGCATGCTAATGTGAATATGTTTAACATAGTCTAAACAATCAATAATTGACTCTGGCCTTTCTTGATTAATTAACATTGTACTTGTATCAATAATCATCTGAAAGCCATCACTTGAAACTGTTTCAACTAACCATTTTGCTTGCTTATGATTATTAATAAAATTAGTACCGTATACTTTTGGGTTGGCTTCAATACAAAAATAAACACTATGTTGTTGTGCATAGGCTCCAATTTCTCTAAAAAAATTAATCGCAATATGATTATCTAAAAGTTTATCGTGTTGTATACGTTGTTTGGGATTACCAAAAACTAATACAGGGCACTTCATTGCTTTTGCATAAATAATGGCTTTTTTGAGATAAGATAATAAACGATTACGTGCGCTCTCAGATTCAAACAGTGCTAAGCCTTTGACACCAAATAATAACGATTGCATGCTAATAATTGGTAATTGATAATCACTCAGTAAATGATTTTTAATCTTAAGTGCCATCTTAATATGATCGTAAGGATACTCACTAAATCGCGTTGGTGCAATTTCAAGACCTGAAAATCCATAACGCTTTAATAGTGTATAATACTGATAATCATCACTTTTCCAAGCAATATTTGAAATAGCAAGCTTCACTTAAGTACATCCTATGATATATTGTTTAATTTCTTCTAACAGAGTTGCTTTACGATAGATATATTGATGATTATCTGCATATTTAGAGTACATATTATATTGAATGGGTCCTTTTGAGGTATGGTTATTAAACTCACTACCTTGAACATATTCAACGAGTTCATCAGCTGAAATTGGCTCTGATGATAGATTATAAATAGGCCAATTGTTACTGATCGCTTTATTAATATCATTAAACAGATTTTTCAAATGATAAAACTGAAAAACACTACGACTATCGGTGAAGTTTAATGATGAAAAGCCTTTCGTTTTAAACATTCTAATTAGTTGATCTTGAACTGCTCTAGGCAGACTTTCTTTAAGTTTATAACCTAAATCCGTTTTTATATAATATTTTAAAATAAAATCAATTTCTTCTATATTATATTTAGATGATAATTGATCCCAAGTACTGATATTAATTAGTCTTGCTAGTGGGTTTATTAAATCAAAAATCAAATTTTTCTTTAAACCTTGACCGAATAAAGCTGGCAGACGAATGATATGGTAGTTTTTAAAGTTTTCATTTTGCATCACCCATTTTTCAAATTGATAGCGATTATATCCATAGGCATCCTGCTTAAGTTCATTAGGTCTATCATCTTCATTAACAGAAAGTGGTAAGTCATAAATATCGACTGTCGATATTAGAACAAATCTCTTGACCCTAACCTTAGATAAATGCCTTTTTAATTGGCTAATCTTTGCATAATCTTCTTTTGGATGTTGGTTAGCTCGCCACTTTAATGCGCTAATACCAGCACAAATGACAAACTCAATTTCCTTATCTTCTATTTCATTTATATTTTCACGATTATAACGAAGATCAAAATGATTCTCTAAAGACAAATTTGAGCCAACAAAACCACTATATCCAATCAAGGCACTTTTAAAATACATCGTTTATTATTTAATCTCTATAGACAAAAACCTTTATCAAATAATAATTTAAAAGAGTAACCAAGGCAATAGTAGTTATTTGTGCAATAACTTCATGTAACTTAAACTCTGAAACTAAAGTATATAAAACGATTAGATTCACTAGCAATGTTAGACAATAGACAAAGGCATATTTTAACAAACCTTTAAACATAATATTGACATTAAAGACCCACAGTGATGTAAAAACATAACCTTCAATAATGCCAAAAATATAAGTAATTGAACTTGCAACTAAATAATAAACACCAATATGTAATAACAAGATAAATAATAATAAAGAAATTAAAGTATTCAATCCGCCTGTTAATAAAAACATTATAAAATACTTTTGCTTATTAAACATTTCAAGCCATAGATACTGATTAAATTGACGTTATATTATGATGAACTAGCTGCTCTTTTTCCTGATAATTTGGATAATTAATCAAAACCGCCTTATACTTACCTTTAAAAACAAATAAACTGCCACAAGCAGCGCCAATAATAGGATATTTTGCAATTAGCTTTCCTACATCATCGAGACTACCTGCACCACCTAATACAGTGACAGGTACTCTGGTATGTTGATGCACCATATTGACTAAATCAAAATCATAGCCCTGCATCATACCATCATGATCAATTGAATTTATAACAATTTCACCAACACCAAGCGCTTCTATTTCTTCAATGAACTTTAATAAATCAAGCTTTGTCTTTTCTGTCGCATTATGTGTATAAATTTGATAGCCACCAAATAATTTTTTCTTAACATCTAAAATAGCAACAACACTTTGAGAACCAACTTCTGAGGCAATCTCTTGAATCACATATGGGTGCTTTACAATTGATGAGCTTAATGCAATTTTTTCAACACCTAGAGAGAAAATTTTACTTGCTTGTTGAGCTAGTTTAACACCACCACCATAACACATTGGCATTCGACATTCACAAGCTAAATTTTCAATCATCTGATAATCTGGCTCTTTCTCTTTAACTGTTGTATCAATCTCTAGTACAACCAGTTCATCTGCTTCTTTTTCATTGAAAATTCTTACAGCATTAATTGGATCACCAACGTATTTACCATCTTTAAATTTAACCGTTTTCACTAATCCTTTATCTTTAATTAAAAGACAAGGAATGATTCTTGGAAATAACATTGATTTAAAGCGCTCCAAAGTTCTTTAAAAAAGTAATACCATTATGATGACTCTTTTCAGGGTGGCACTGCATACCATAAATATTGCCCGCTTGAATAACTGAGCTAAATTGATCACCATAGTGTGTTGTTGCAATGATATTATCTTGATGATGACACTCAAAATAATATGAGTGCAAAAAGTAAAATCTTGCATGCTCATTTAATCCTTCAAACAAAGGATGCTGAGTTTTTGGGGTAATGTGATTCCAGCCCATATGCGGTAGTGGCAATTGTTGTTCATTGCTACTTTGCTTAAATTTATGTACTTTTCCCTTAATCCAGCCAAGCCCACTAAGCTTGCCTTCATCACTGTCTTCTGCTAATAATTGCATTCCAACACAAATGCCTAAAACAGGCAATTTCTGTTCTAATACTAAACGATCCAATCTATCCCTAAGACCTGAATTAGATAGTTTTTTCATCGTATGATCAAATGCACCAACACCAGGAAGAATCAGTTTTGTCACTGCATTAAAATCTGCTTGCCTCTGAACTAATTTATAGTCAAAATTTAAACGCTTATAAATCGTTGCAAATGCATTGATATTACCAACACCATAATCAATAATCCCAATCACCGCTTGCCACCTTTTTCTAATTTAAATAATCGCATAACCTTGGCACCAAGATCATAGATAGCTTGTTGTGATTTATAATCTTTATAGGTTTTATTTTCGGCCTTAAAATATGATTCTAGTTGATCAGCATTAATACCAAGTTTTGTCGCAATATATTCAAAATCATGTTTAATCATTTCAGGGTCATAAGCTGGTGTTTTTAATTTCTCTATTGCTTCTTCTCTTGTCATCTGCCCTGTTAGGATTAGGCTTGAGTATTGAACTTTGCGTGTATCATAACCAAATTTTTCAGGCAACCAGTAGCCCTCATAAAATTTAGTAAAGCGTGACTCAAAATGTTTTTGAGCATAGCGCTGATAACCTAATTCTTTTTCTAAAAACTGTGTTGCTTCTTCTTTAATATACGGAATATAATCCAACGGTCGAATTAATTTTACTTTCTTGATATAACGTAAATAGACTTTATGCCATAAAATACTTGTTAGTGGAAACCTCTTTAATGGCTGTCTACCAAATTGGCGATGAATATCTTTGATTTGTCTAGAATCAGACTGATAATACATCCACTCTAGTGGGTTTCTAATACATTCAGTTGAATAATTACCACCTGTTAAAATATATTTTACCTTATACTGATTTGCAAATTTATACATTGTTGCAAAAAATGCATGGTCTTGTGGTGTATCAATGTGGGAGACGCCTGACTTAAAAAACGCTAACTGCAAATCTTTCATCTCTTCCCAGTCGATCACTTCTGTATATAGATCAAGGCCTAATTTATCAACAATTTGCTCAATATTATGCACGGCTTGCTGGGAGTTCCAACCGGCATCAACATGAAAGACCAATGGTCTTAAATTTAACTTTTCTTTTGCGTACCAAGTCAAATATGAACTGTCAATTCCGCCACTCATACCAATAATACAGTCAAAGTCTTTACCCTTACCAGCAGCTCTAATTTTCTCAGCCATAACATTTAACTGCTGTTGGCCTTTTTCATCTGTATGCCAAAAGGGTAATATATCCTTATAAAATGTATTACAATGATCACAAACACCTTTCTCATCAAAAACAATTTTACTGTCTGTGGTATCCATAACACAATTTGTACAAATTTGGTAATGGCGAGTTTCTGACATTTTATCTCCACTATATTTTTTATCTATGTTGTAATCAATCGCAATGAGCATACATCATCATATAGTTAAAATCTACTAAAGGCGCTTCTTAGATGCTTGATAACATTGATACAAATAACGAAACGTTTCATCTGAAGTTTGCCGCCAAGAAAACTGCTTAACAATTTCAAACGCTTTTAATGCCATTGCTTCTCTTAAAGCACTATCTTGTAATAATGGTTTGACAGCTGTAACAATTGAGTCAATATCTTCAGGGTCAAAATAATTACCAGCATCACTTAAGACCTCAGGCATAGGACCTCTATTTGATGATGCAACTGGTAGCTTAGCTGCCATTGCTTCCATTAAAGTAATTGGCATATTCTCACAACTTGATGCAAAAATAAAAATATCAGCTTTTTTAAGATAATCAGGAATTTGATGATGTTCTACAAACGGCGTTTGCGAAATAAAATCACCTTGAGGATCTACTTCTTTTAAAGCTTCATCAACTAATGCTTGCGCTTTACCACTACCACCGCCTACAAGCTTTAACTTAATATCAAATCCAAGCTTGCGTAACTTACCCATTGCTCTGATTACATTCCACTGATGTTTATACATAGCGGCATTGGAAATATATAATAATTCAATATGATCTTTTTGATCTTTAATCTCTCGATTCTGTCCTACTGTTAGAAACGACTGATCAATACCATGAGGTATCACATGATAATTAATAAGCCCTGTTGTTTTTTGTATTACATCCGCTGCATATTGGGTTAAAAAAATACTCCCCAATGCGCTTTTTAACGATTTTTTTTGAACATATTTTAATACCCACAGCCTAAGCCAAGCTTTCGATGGCCAATAGCGCTTCATTGCGCCTGGTTCAAATGACAGCATATCTTGACTAATGGTAACTGATGGCTGAAATGGGCAAATACTACCAGCATCGGTATTTAAAACCATATCACAGTGATTGTTTTTTATTTCAATTGGTAAGTGTTTTTTTTGCCAATATAGCTGATGGACAATTGATTTTTTTAAAACACCTGGCGAGTGCTTGACTAACCAGGGTTGATCAGCTACTGCATTAGATAATCTCTCATATGCCCATAAATGAACTTGTTTAATGCCAAGCTTTGTTGGATCTTCAGATAATATACCGACCAAATGCGCAATCGCACCGCCTGATCGATTTCTTGAGGCATCAATTGCCAAAATCATTAAACCCTTACTCCTACTACGTTAAACACTCTTAATTTAAGAGGTTTGATTTAAATAAGTTGATAGATACTGGTATAACTGATCTATTTTGTGTTGCCACCTATAGTGTTTATCCATAAGCACACGTGCATTATCAGCAATTTCAGATAACTGATATGCACCTTGAGCCGTATTAACTAATACATCTAATAAAGCTTTTGGGTTATTTGCTGCTAAATAATGAAGTTTATCTTTTGCCTCTGGTATACCATAAAAGCCGACTGAGTAGCCGATAACAACTCTCGACATTGCCATACCTTCAAGTACTTTATTTAAAATGCCACAGTTTTTTAACACCGGTGTTAAAATGAGTGAATATTTTTCATAAACCACACGTAAATCGTCAACACCACCGATGATATTAACACCTAAATGCTCATAGCTTTGCATAATATCAGGCTTAATACGACTAACAATGGTTAAGCTTGCAGAAGGTACCTGTGCTTTAAATGCTTGCCATACTTCTTTAATAAAACGCTCAATATAAATTAAATTACCACCAGTTAAACCACCAACAAATAATAGATCAGATGCTTGATTATGCGTAATCTTTTTTTCTGTTGAGAAATAGTCAACATCAACACCATTTGAAACAACAAGCGTTTTAATTGATGAATTCAGTGCTCGAATATAACTTGCATCAACCTCTGAAACAAAATGACAACAATCAAATAATGGATAGGTCTGTGCTTCAAAACGTTTTGATTTTCTATAATTTAAATAAACCAATAAATGCTTAAGTTTGGACTGGTGAATTTTATAATGTAATTCATTATAAAAAGCCAATGACATCGAATCATTTGGTGAAATTATCTTAATCATTTGATTCGGTATCGCCTGATAATATGGTGCTAGATATTCGGCATCTATCACACATAGCTTTGGTGATAAATCAGTCAATTTTTGATTAAGATTTTCAGCGACTACTTTATCAAAAGCACCAACAATATATGATGGCTTAAAAGATATTAAAAATTTTAATAGCTTTTTTAATTTCGTTAACTTTTTTTTCTTTTTAAGAACATAAAAAAATTTGATACCCAACTTATTAAAATAGGTTTTATTTTTTGCTATATTTTCATCACTATCATCTGTGATGACAATAACAGCCAAGTTCAGGTACTTTAATAATAAAGTAATCATATAATAGCTTGGAATTCTCATACCATTAATCGGTGGATAAGGTAACTCCCCACACACAAAAGCAATATCAGGCTTAGTAGTATGATGATCACTAATTAAATTAGTACTTTCTTCTTGCTTCATTTAATTACTTTAACCTTTTGTCATGATCACACGCTCAAATAAAGCAATATATCGGTCAATGACCGCATCCCATGTATAAGTTTCACTTAGTACTTTAGCATTTTTCTTCATATGATTTCTTAAGTGTTCATTCTCGATAATGGTTTTAATTGATGTTACTAACTGAGATTTTGGTGCTTTAAGTAAAAAGCCACTATAAAAATCTTTAACTACTTCACGTGCAATACCCACATCTGTTGAACAAACAGGCACACCATAGAATAAGGGCTCTAAAATATTATGGCCAAAGGTTTCGATTTTAGATAATACAATTGCAATATCTGAGCGATCTAAAACCCAGGGAATATATTTTCGATCCACACGTCCAGGCATTACGACATTATCACCAATACCAAGTGTGCTCGCTAACTGCTTTACTTCATCAAATAAAACACCACTACCTAATAAAACCAAATGTGTTTTCGGATTTTGCCTAATTGTATCAGCTAATGAGTATAGTAAATTCTTATGGCCTTTATGTTTATGGAACTGCGCTAAGTAAACTATTTTAATTACATTTTGATCATCTAATACTTGTGCGAGTTTTTGATGCTCTGGTCTAATGAGTTCTTCTTGAGATAATCCTAAAGGAATAATACCACCAATATTTTTCTCAAAAATACGTTTTGAGTTAGCAAAAACATCCGTTGTATAGGCACACTGGAAATTAACATAGTCAGCATATTTTAAAAATTTAAAAGAATAATAATAAGATAACAATGGTCGATAAAATTTCCCATGACGAAACGCATTTAAGCGTATATAAAGAAATAACTTATCATGATACTTTTTTTTATAAGGAATTAAACTTGAAAACTGTAATAAGCCTTGTGTTAAAACAATCACTTTATCATACGTTTTATCATTTAATTTCTCATCAATTACATCACAAAAGCATAAGTAGTTATCAACTATTTTTATTTGATTTTCAGGAACTTGCTCTTTAACTTTATGCCATAATCCCTCATTTTGCTCACCTTTTTCAGATAGCAATAAAAAATCAAATATTTCGTAATTGTTTAACCTTTGCGAAAACTTTATTGATAATTCTGCAAAATGATATAAAAGGCCGACATTTTTCATCGAAGCCATAAACACGATACAAGCTTTCAAATAAATTACTCTCTATCTAAAATTCACTTTCAACACTGCATGCTATCGAGATTAGTCTTAAAATTCAATCCTAATTAAAAACATTATTTACAAAACCTAAGATAAAGATGTGATTAAATAGGTGTGTAATTGAGTGATTGACTCTAAAGACTGGTTGATAAACAAAGGTTCTTTGGCTAGAAGTTTTTTTATAACACGCGCATGATTTGCTTCAAAAACTACAATTTTATTTAATTTTCTTAAATGACGTTTTTCAACTAACTGAAATTTCATCAAATAGTAACATAAAGCTAAACCTTCTTTTATGCTAAGTTTTTTATTTGTTAAAAATTTTGATAGTAAGTCTATTAATTTATGATGAGATAAAAACAATATACTTTTGCTTAATTCCACATAGTTAAGTTTTCTACCTTGTAGCATAGAATCAATCAATACATAATTGCTCAATTTATTATCATCAGTTATCTGATGGCCATAAGTTAATAAATGCTCGATTATAGGTTTCAGTAGGTTTTTTTTATCAGCTAGGTTAAAACATGTAATGGTTAGCCGTGGCAATTGAGCATTAATTGTATTAAAAACATCTAAATACCGCCGCCATATGTTTGCCACATCGGCTTCATTTATTTGATGTAATTGAATTTTATATTCTAGTAATTGTGATATAGCTTTTAACTTAACTGTTAAGTCACCTTCAAATTGGCTGATTAAATACTGTATATATGGATTATCATGTGTAATTTCATACTCATTAATCCTATCTGGTTCACCAGCAGCTAATGCGATCGCTAAACAAACAAGGTCAAGATTTCTCGGATGATAATCAACATTATCTCCATCAATTAAAACAAGCTTATCTTGATAGTACATAATATTTGACGGTACTAAATCACCATGTTGAATGGATATATCTTGACTATGTCTATCATTAAGTTTGTTGGTACTTAATAGGTTTAAACACAAATCTATATCTTGAGGAGTAAAACTTTTTTTAGCTATAAATTGTTTCGATAAAATAATATATTTATTAACACGCCGATAGCCTTTAAAAAACTTAACCAGCTGATTTGATAAAACTTGATAACCATTTCGATAAATAGTCATACAATAGTGCTTATTTTGTTTATTTTGATAAAATAGAACAAGCTTTTTCTCTGCTATAATCATTTGTGACAAGTGACGCTTTCTCGTAAATAAAAATAGACAAAACCACTTCAATGACAAAATTAACGTTTTAAGATATTGGCTAGATTTTCTAATATAACTATCTGCACTATTTTCACGTTTTATTGTTGTTTTTAACAATTTTAATATCATAGTTTAGTCACTTTTTTGACATATCAATTGAACGACATAATCAGCTACCTCAAGTGCAGAACTATCGGCAGGCACGACACTGAAGTGATTTTTCTTTGCAAACTCCAATAACCTTTGATTAAAATTTTCTATATCCGATAGACCTAATTCACGTTTTCTCTGGCGAATAATCTCTGGCATCACCAAAAGAATAATCGTTTCTGTTGGTTTTGGCATAAGCTTTACTGCAATTTGGCGTACCCAATAATAAGCATTTGGATTAATACGTTCTGGAAAAAGTAAATAATCATAAATATAACGTTCACTAAAAATAAAACCACCTTTAACAAGCGCAGGGTAGACACTAAAATAATACTCAATGATAAAGTCTAACCAATGCCAGAGTAATCTAGCACTATGATAAAGCCTTTTTATCAAGCCACCTGTTTGATGTTTAATAACATGTGATTTTTCAACAACATGTGTTTCGTTATCGCTACTGATACTATCTGCTTGTGATTGCCTTGATAATGTTAGTACCCTTGGACGATTGTTCATTTGCTTTCTTAAGATGAACCTTGCATGGCGGTGAAATTTTTCGGCTAATAAATTGGCTATTGTTGTTTTACCTGCACCATCTGGCCCCATTAAGACAATAAATTTACCTGGTGGTGAAAATAATGATCTTAATTTCACCCAAAGACTTGCACATGCTGATTTAATAAAACCTAACATACTACCTTTGGTATAGTGAAATACGTATGAATTCAATACCTCGAGTGACTGTCCTTTATCAGATAAAATTTTCTCTAATATTGAGCGATATTTTTCCTTTTTATTAATCGTATATTCAACAAATAAATGCAAAAAATAATCATCTTCATTTAAAATGGGTATGCTACAATAAAATTTACGTTTCTTAATGGCATTATGTGTATCGAAATAATAACATTTCACAGGTAAGTTGATCAAAGCAACTTTATTATATTGATAAAAAAGCAGTTTAGTTGCAAGTTCAAGTGTAATTAACTGATTATCGTTAGCATAATAAATATAATAGGTAATACTAATATCAGCATGACGCTGTTGTGAATAGATAACAGCCGATGGTGGTAATAGCTTATAAATCTGCTGTTTGATTTTTTTAAATGATTGATTTGAAAATAAAAAATCCACATCTCCAGATGGATAACTTTCTAAAAGTGTTTCATAGTTTCGTAATACGACATAATCAAAAGATTGTTGATTTAACTGTTGAAAGAATAGTTCAAAAAAATTCATCTTTGTTGCCCAACTATCATCATATACAACCTAAAAACGAAATAAAGTATTATTAAAAAGATAAATGTATAGGTTGTTTTTATATCAAGCTGCTCACCTATAATTTGTCTAATTAGCCAGATCATCATAATATAAAAAGCACATAACTCCGCAGAAATGTTTTTTTGTTGAAACAATTTATAATAGATATAATGCCATATGCAGCTAATGATAAAAAATACCACAAACACAACCACTGCACTGCCAGTTAATATATAGATTGAACCTATTCCAGTAGATGAAACACCATTAATTTGATTGGCTGATTGCCCAATCACCATTTGAACATGATACTGTGCAATCGTAAGTTGATCATAATAGCTTGAATCAATTAACGGTAATATTAAGCCATGATGCAATGCTAAAACGATATGGTTTAAGTTATCTAACATTGAAATTCTCTGCGAGAGAATATCTAATACATTATATGGATCTACCAACAATAATGCTTGACTAAGTGGTATATCACTATCGGCTGCAGCACGATAGCCAATTGCAATATAAAATAAAACTAAAATAACAATAAAAGCTAAAACTATATAAAATAAATATTTAATTTTAAATAAAGAAATCAGCTTTATATCATTTCTCATCAGATAAGCTAAAAATATGCTGCCAATCCCAGAAACCATATTACCACGCCAGCCTAAATAAGCATTTCCAAAGCCATATAAAATAAAAAATATTACTACTGGCAAAGATAAAACCTTACGGCGAGTAAAACAAAGCATTGTAATATAAAATAGTAATGCCCAGGTTGTACCATTATAGGCAATAAAATTAATGATACTTGAACCTGAGGTAGGTAATTTACCTGGAATACCAATATCAAAGATTAAACGCAGATAAAAAAGAAATATACAACCAACAAAAATAATGCACTGTATCCATATAGACGTAAATACAGATGAATTAATTAACTGTTCAACATCTATCAATTTATCCCGTTGATAAGGTGTATTTAATTTAAATAATATACCTGGAATCGTAAAAGCAACAATAGAAATGATCACTAAAAAAATAGCATAACTATATTGGCTTTGAGCTCCTGAAAAAAAATAGCTAATAAAAAAGATTAAACAGTTAAAGCCAAAAAATACAACTAAAGGTGATATAATTCGACTATTTAATATAAAAAAACCATAGCCAAGAATAAATAAAATTAAACAAATTAACACTTACTACACCTCATAAATAGCAACAAACCTTAAATTTAGTTCAGCAAGCACAAGGTTATCATTATGCCTTCCATCTTAAAAGTACATTTAACCTATTTTTTATCGCTTACTAGGTTACCTTAGTGTTTAACAAAATAATACTTTAATATTTTTATAACAACCTGTCTTTCATCAGCCATAGTAAGAATAAACAAACAAAAAAATACTAAATTCATCATACCACTGACAAGGAGATGCCAAAAATCTGACATAAAAGGCATCCAATATACTAATAAAACATTAAATAAAATATTAAAAATTAAATACAAAATCAATTGCAAAACTAACATAGCATATTGCTTTAAACTTAGTTTCAGAAAACCAATTGCTTTTTTGACAACATACCAGTTATTTGTAGATAGCTGGGTAATTAAGAGTGCTACGCCAACACCAACAACACCATATAAATAGGCAAAAACAATACTCAAGATTAAGTTTAGTGCGCCAGCAATCAATGCTATTTTTGCAAATTTCACATAACCTGCTGCCATTGTAACCTGCCCACAAGAGACATGATGCACTTCTAATATAGTGCTAATACACATCACTACTAATAATGTAACATTGAAGCTAAATTTCTCACCTAACCAAAAATGCCCTAATTCAACATGATTAAATAAAATAAACACCGCCATAAAAATGGCTAGCATCGTTGCAAACTTAACATTAAAGATAAATAATTTATAGACACCTTGATGATCAGAAGCACCTTTTTTTGATGAAATAAATGGCACACTTGCACCATTAAAAATGCCAGATAAACCAATAATTGCAGAGCATAATTGCTTAATCACAGCAAAAACGGTAACTTCAACAACGCCAACGATAATCGCTAAAATAAATGCATCAATTTGAAAAATTAATACCGTGCCTAAAGTCATTAAAGACCACTGGATACATGGTTCAAATATTCGCTTTATGACAACCGTTTGTATTTTATTATTAGACTTTATTTTGAAATGGCGGCTTACATAATAGCTTGAAAATAAGCACAATAATAGAAAACTAAACAAATAAACTGCAGAAATACCAATTAAGCCACCACCCAAATAAAGTGCAATAGCTCCAAGTAATGCATTTATTGCTGATGCAATGGTTAATAACCATTTCTGTGTACTTACATAACCATAACCATAAATAAAAGCTAATGCAGGATTAGCAAGAAAACGAATAACAACGGCAATAGAGAATAAACTAAATGCAATGATAATATTGAGATCAACACTTTTATTAAATTCAATTACAATTAATGTAATCACTAGAACAACAAATACAATTAATGATAAAATACGATTCAATTTTCTAATTGTTGAATAAAGTAATCGCTCTCGATATTTTCTATTTCTTTTATAACTTGCAAGGCCTAATTCTCGACTTAATGTAGGGCTTAATCCAAAATCACATAAACTGATAAAGGTAAAAATGCCCAAGAATAAAAACCAGATACCAGCATTGACTGGATCTAAATAACGTATAACAAAAGCAGATTGTATCACACTGCCAAATAATCTAACGAAATAAGCGCAAAACCCTGAAAATACACCCCAAAATATAGACTTATTCACGATAATATTCCTAAAACAACAATCAACTAAAACACCACCTAAGTCTATTTAAAATGAATTCATAGCATAACAAGTTAATTTATTTCGCCCCAAAGCCAGTGATAATGATATATATTGTTTTTAATACAATACGTAAATCCATAATCAATGAATAGTGTTTGACATAATATAAATCATATTGCAGCTTTTTAAAATTACCTTCAGCACCAATTGCATGACCTTGGGTGACTTGTGCCCAGCCAGTGATACCTGGTTTTATTATATGGCGTAATCGATATAAAGGAATGTCTTTTTCAAATTGTTGAGCTGTTTCTATCCATTCAGGTCTTGGTCCAATTAAACTCATATCACCTTTTAAAATATTGATAAACTGTGGTAATTCATCGATACGAAACTTACGTATTAGCTGGCCAAAAGCTGTAATTCTTTGATCTGCATCTTCTGTCTCACCTTCTCTATCTGCATTTTGAATCATCGAGCGAAATTTATAAACTTTAAATGGCCTATTGTTTAAGCCCATACGATATTGGGTATATAAAATAGGCCGCCCCATGGTGATTAAAATAATTACAGTAACAACAATAAAAATTAACAATAATAATGGCAATAATACAAGTGCAAATAGAAATTCTATCACCCCTTTAAACCATCGATACCACAATGGAATACTAAACCCTGCATACATCCAGTTTTCATTTAATTGATCTAATGATAAGCGTTGTTCTATTAATTCTTCATAAGTACCAACCGTTAAAACAGGAATATCATGTTGGCTGGCATGTAGAATCAATTGCTCCCAGTCTTTTTGATAAGGATATTTTTTATTAATAATAATCGCTTGCGCTTCTTTTAAATCATTTTCAGTTACTTTTGCTTTTGTAATTAATTTTATTTTATAATTTAAAGCAACCTCATCTAATATATCAGGGTGAATAATAATTTTATAGGGATGGCCAAACGCATAAATAATCGCAAACCTTGCAATGCAGACGATAAAAAACCAACTAATAATCGTAGTTATACCAACAATAAATACATGACTACTACGATCAAGTGTTAGTGTTACTAAAACAACAATCACTATAAAAAGTACAAGCACCATAATCACATGAGTATAATACTCAAGTAACATCACAGAGCGTTGATAACGAAATAACCAACTAAATGAAAAAATTGCAATCAAGAATACTCGACTTTCTTGGCTAAGTCCAAAATGGGTTTGATAAACCAACATAAAGCCAATAAAAATGGCCAATTCTAAAATAAAAATTAAAACTGAAGACTTATTCATCTAAACCCTTACACCATGAATTTAATTAATATTGATAAATCAAACGAATTAAGTTCATAGTATAATAAGGTGCGATACCAAAAAATAAAATTGCAACACAATTAATCGATACAGCAATTTGTGCATCAAAACGCACAGGCACCGCCTCAGTTAAGGTCGGCTTTTCAAAGTAAACCACACGAATAACACGTAAATAGTAGAATGCACCGACTACTGACATAATTAAAGCAAATACTGCTAAATAGTAAGCACCAGCATGCTCCAAGGTATTAATAACTAATAACTTAATAGTAAAGCCTGCTAATGGCGGAATACCTGCTAAAGATAAAAATAGAATTAACATTAAAAACGCAAGCCACGAATTTCTTTGGTTTAAACCTGCAAAGTCATTTAAATTTTCTGCTTCAAAACCTGATTTTGATAAGATCATAATAATACCGAATACAGCAACTGCATTTATGACATAAACAATCATATAATACAATGCTGATCCTAAACTCATACTACCATCTGTATCAACTGATAAAGCTAAAAAGACAAAACCAACATGAGCAATAGTCGAATAACCAATCATGCGTTTTAAATTCTTCTGAACCAAAGCCGCTGTATTACCAATAACAATCGATAAAATACCCATTATCATTAAAATTTCAGACCAATACTGACTAAAGCTTCTCATCAAATCATGCATAAGAATCACAAGCATAGCATATCCTGCTACTTTTGGTACCGAAGCAAGATAAGCAGTTACAGCATTTGGTGAACCATCATAGACATCCGGTAGCCACATATGAAAAGGTGCTGCACCTAATTTAAAAGCAAAAGCAAGAATAAAAAATACCATTGAAAATAGAATAATTAACTGATATTGACTTGAAGCTTGTGCTAATTTCAATGCGATGGTTTGAATATCTAAGCTGCCTGTTAGCCCATAAACAAATGACATACCATATAATAATACTGCTGTAGCAACAGCACCTGTAACAAAGTATTTAATTGAAGCCTCACCACCTTGAGCATAACCCCGGCGCATTCCAATCATTGCATATAATGGTAAAGATAATAATTCAAGGCCAATAAAAACTGTAATTAAACTCATTGACTTAATTAAAACAACAGCACCAAGTGTTGATAATAAGCTTAAAAGATAATATTCAAGCTTCATCATATCATGGTCTTCTATATATTTTCTTGAATAGACAAAGACAAGAAAATTACAAATATAAACAACCATAGATAATAATAAGCTTAATGAGCTAACATGTAATTGGCCATTTAAAAATGTGCCACTGATATCATCTTGAATAAAAATCCAACTAACGATAAATACTGCAATTAGAGTCAATTGCGATAAGCCATAGGCAATATGGCTGCAAAATTTAGCTAAAAATATATCTGCAAGTAATATGATTAATATCATTATAGCTAATACAATCTCTGGTATTAATGCTACCCAGGTTTGTAGTGAATCTAAGCCCATCACAACGATCCTTTAATGTATGTTTAAATATTGAATGAATCCGTTTGATGCTGCTTGTGATAAATGCAGAATCGGCTCCGGATAGATACCAAACCAAATAGTCGGTATGGCTAATAAAACAAAAACAAGAATTTCCACACCACTAATATCTTTCATTGCGGCAATTTTAGGATTTCTAACTTTACCAAAAATAACGCGCTTATACATCCAAAGCGTATACGCTGGTGCCAATATCAAGGTAAGTCCTGCAATTAATGCCAATAAAGGTGAAGCTTTAAAGACGCCTAAAATCACTAAAAACTCACCGACAAAACCACTAGTACCAGGTAAGCCTACATTTGCCATACAGAAAAGCATAAAAAACGCTGCAAATATTGGCATTGAAAAAGCGACACCTTGATATTCATCAATCATTCTTGTTTTCATTCTTGCTGATAAGAAACTAACACCGATAAATAATCCACCCGATGAAAATGCATGGGCAATCATTTGAAAGACAGCGCCCTGGACACCTAATAGTGCAGAATCACTGTGTCCTGTTTTAACAAAAATCAAAAAGACTGAAAAAATACCTAAAGTAACAATTCCCATATGAGAGATAGAGGAGTAAGCAATTAAACGTTTTGCATCTTTTTGAACGATTGAAGCAATACCGACATATACAATAGCAATCAACGATAAAATAATTAAAAACTCATCAATTGTCATATGAATTTCAGGAAACATCGGTAATGAAAAACGAATAAAACCATAAGCACCCATCTTTAACATTAAAGCGGCTAAAACAACTGAACCACCTGCAGGTGCTTCGGTATGTGCATCTGGCAGCCAAGTATGTACAGGCCACATCGGTACTTTAACAGCAAACGCAATCCAAAAGGCAAGTGTTAGCATCCATTGTACTTCCACCGGCAAATTCAAATTATAAAAATCCTGAATCATAAATGAGTTTGTTTTTACATGAAGATATAAAATTGCAACTAGCATGAACACCGAGCCAAAAAAAGCATACAAGAAGAATTTCATCGCTGCATAGACACGATTTTGACCACCCCAAATACCAATTGCTAAAGTCATAGGGATCAATGATGCTTCCCAGAAAACATAAAATAACAATGAATCCATAGCAGCAAATACACCATTAGTAATCCCACAGGTCATTAAGAAAATGGTCATATGTTGTGCTACTTTAACATTAATTGTTTTCCAAGCACCAAGAATAATAATTACGGTCGTAAAAGAGGTTAAGATAATAAATAAAACACTAATGCCATCAACACCTAATGCATACTTAGCATTAAGAAGTGGAATCCAGTTAACATTCTGTAAAAACTGCATCTTATCTGATTCAGCATTAAAGTTCATATACAATAAAATACTGAATAAGAAAGTTACAATTGCAAAAATAAGTGCAACCCAACGTGCAATTAATGACCGTTTATCACTATTAAATAGCATCATTACAACAAAAGCGCCGATAATTGGTAACCAAATTAAGATATCTAATAAGGTGCCAAATTCTGAACTCAGTTGAAAATTCAACCAATTAAAGAAATTAGATAAATAAAACATGAACGATATTCCTCTTTCGCGCGCTTAATTTATAAAATACATCCAACTGAGAAGGGCCACTAATGCAATCATCATAACAAAAGTGTATTGATACAAATAACCACTTTGTAAGCGCCTAACTTTTCCACCTGTGAAATAAAAGAAGCCTGATGATCCATGAACAATGCCCTTATCAATAATCATTACATCACCCACGCGCCATAAAATCATACCTAAAAGCCATGTGCCTCGACCAAATAGATTATCAAAAATATCATCAACCAAATACTTTTTAACCATAAACCAGTAAAAAGGCCTAAATAATGCAAAACTTGTAATCCATTTTGGTATCGATGGTACAAGAACATAACAGATATAAGCTAATACAACACCTAAAATCGCCAACCAAAACGGTAAGGTATAAATAGCATGTTTAAGAAAATCAACTGGTGATTGATTCGATGCCTCTTTAGCTAACTCGGCAACAACTGGATAACGTGACATATCTAAGGTATTGCCAAAAAAGCTTTGTGGGTGTAATGCGTATTCAAAGAAGAAATATCCTGCTAATGCTGCAGGAATCGACAGTAAAACTAAAGCACATAATACGCTAATAGGTGACTCTTTAACATGTGGTTTAATCTCTGTTGGGATTCGCTCTTTACCATGAAACACATAAAAGAACATCCTAAAAGTATAAAAGGCTGTAACAAATGCACAAGCTGTTACCATAACTGTTGCAAAGTCATGTCCAGGAATATTAGAAGCTGTTACTGCATCAATAATTAAATCTTTTGAATAAAAACCAGCAAACGGTGGAATCGCTGCAAGCGCTAAAGCGCCAATCAACATACAAATATAAGTTACTGGCATATGACGACGCATGCCACCCATTTTAGACATATCTTGCTCATGATGCATGGCAATAATCACTGAGCCTGCTGCTAGGAACAATAAGGCTTTGAATGTAGCATGTGTCATCAAGTGGAACAAACCAATTGAAAACGCTGATGCTCCTTGTGCAGCCATCATATAGCCTAATTGAGAAAGTGTCGAATAGGCAATCACACGCTTAATATCCATCTGCACAATCGCCAATAGACCCATAAAAAAGCAAGTTGCTGAGCCAATAATTAAAATGAAACTTAATGCAACTTGTGATAACTCAAATAAAGGTGATAGTCGAGCAACCATAAATACACCAGCTGTAACCATCGTTGCAGCATGGATTAAAGCAGAGATTGGCGTTGGACCTTCCATAGAACCTTCAAGCCACATATGTAATGGTATTTGTGCTGATTTACCCATAGCACCAATAAATAATAAGACGCACATTAACGTAATACCATTAAATTGAATACCTAGGAAATTAATCGTTGGGTTTTCAGCTGCTAAATGGTTCACTGAATTAAACGCAACTAAATAATCAAGGCTATTAAAATAATATAAAACAACAGCGATACCTAATAAAAAGCCTAAATCACCAATACGGTTAACAATGAATGCTTTTAAAGAAGCATAGTTAGCGCTTTCCTTATCAAACCAAAAACCAATTAAAAGATAGGAAAATAATCCGACACCTTCCCAACCAAAAAATAACATCAAAAAGTTATTGCCCATGACAAGGCACAACATGGCAAAGGTAAAGCCAGAGATATAGCTAAAGAAACGCGCATAGCCTGGATCATTATGCATATAACCAATCGAATAAACATGCACTAAAGTTGCCACAAAAGTCACCACAACCATCATATAGATGGTAATTGGATCAATAATAAAGCCAACATTTAAATCTAAATCAAGCGTTGAGCCCCAAACATAAACATTAAAAGTAGTATTTGGGTGAATGTTTAAAAATGCTTGATATAAGCTACCATTGGCTAATACTTCATAAGCTAATAAAATTGAGCCTAATACGGCAATCGTCATCATACCAATTGTGACAAAATTAACCGATAATTTCCCAAAACGCCTGCCTAATAAACCAGCAAATAATGAACCCACTAATGGTGCTAAAACAACTATAATGGCTAATAATTCTATCATCATTGCCTACCCCTTGAGTTGATTTAGTTTGCTAATAGAAATATTACCGCGGCTTCTAAAGTACGCAACAATAATGGCAAGCCCAATGGCTGCTTCAGCTGCTGCAACCGTTAAGATAAAAAAGACGAACACTTCACCAATTGGGTTATGCATATATTCTGAAAAGGCGACAAAATTAGTATTAACAGCTAAAAGCATCAACTCAATTGACATCAATAATACCAGTAAATTTTTACGGTTCATAACAACCCCTGAAAAACCGATACAAAAAATAATGCCGCTAAATATTAAATAATGCATTAACGATATTTCAATCATTTTGGTCACCTTTTTTGTCTTTATTAAGTGATAAGTTTGATTGATAATCATCTAACTTAACCATTTGTATTCTACCTTTAGCTTTGACTTGAATTTGCTTATATGGCGAAATTGATTTATTACCTTTTCGCTTACCTCTAAAGGTTAAAGTAATCGCTGCGATCATTGCTGCTAATAATACAAATCCAGCTAGTTCAAATGGATAGATAAAATGTGCATACATTGATTCACCTAATTGCGCAATACTACTATGTGTTGGGCTAACAACTTCTATGCTTGCATATTGATTATAAAACGCCATATGAATGCCATAGACTAATAAGGCAATAAATAAAACCAAACCTAATGCTGATACAATCCAGTAAGAAACATAGGATGCATTTTCTGTCTCTTTTTTAATATCAAGCATCATAATAACAAATAAGAATAAAACCAATACCGCGCCAACATAGACGACAATAAGTAAAAGAGATAAATACTCTGCTTGCATACTCATCCATACACCAGCAGCAGCAATAAACGTTAATACTTTACTTAACACCGCCCGTACAGGATTTGTCGATGTCACAACCAAAAGTGCCCCAATAACTGCAATAACTGCAAACACATAAAATATAATCTCTAATGCCATTTTATATCCTCTACCTATATGGACGGTCACTTAAACGATCAGCAGCAATCACTTCTTCATACTGATCACCAATGGCTAATAACTTTTCTTTGGTCATAATATTTTCACCACGATTTTCAAAATGATATTCAAAAAGAGATGTCTCAACAATCGAGTCGACAGGACATGATTCTTCACAAAAACCACAATAAATGCATTTGAATAAATCAATTTCATATTTTGTTGTACGTCTTGAGCCATCATCTCTTGGCTCCGCTTCAATGGTTATTGCCAATGCAGGGCAGGTTGCTTCACATAATTTACACGCGATACAACGTTCTTCACCATTAGGATAACGTCTTAAGGCATGAAGCCCACGAAACCTAGGTGAAATCGGTGTTTTTTCATCTGGATATTGAACCGTTATTTTACGAGTAAAAAAATGTCGCCCAGTGACAGAGAGACCTTTCAATAACTCCCATAAAAAAAAGGTTTTAATATAATGTTTAACTCTTTTCACGCTATAACTCCTAACTCTTAAGCGCTTAGTTAATTACCACCAAATAAAATGGAAATAAACCATACATGCAACAACAATAACCCACACAAGCGTTAAAGGAATAAATACTTTCCAACCCAAACGCATTAGCTGATCATAACGATAACGTGGAAATGTTGCTCGAATCCATAAAAACATCAGCATAAAAAAGGCTGTCTTCAAAAATAACCAAACGATTGCAGGCACCCAATTAAATGCACTCTCAAGGTATGGAATACCCTGAAATGGAGATAGCCAACCACCAACAAATAATAATGCAGTGAGTATACTAATTAAAATCATACTGGCATATTCAGCCAAGAAAAATAATGCAAAGCGCATCCCTGAATACTCAACATGACAACCAGCGACAATTTCACTTTCACCTTCGACAACATCAAATGGTGCACGATTTGTCTCAGCAACGCCAGAGATAAAATAAACAACAAATAAAGGCAATAACGGTAACCAATACCAAGTTAAAATACTACCAGATTGACTCATGACAATATGTGTTAAATTAAGACTACCAGAGGCCATTAATACGCCAACTAAAGCAAAACCCATCGCTAATTCATAGGAAACCACTTGCGCTGCAGCACGTAGAGCACCAAACATGGCATATTTTGAATTTGAAGCCCAGCCGGCAATAATAATTCCATAAACACTTAAAGAAGCCATTGCAAAAATATATAATAAGCCAGCATTCGCATTTGATAATACCAATGTTTCTGAAAATGGAATCACAGCCCAAGCAGCAACTGCTGGTGTAAATGATAAAATCGGTGCGACAACAAATAAATAACGCGATGATTGAGAAGGCGTAATCACTTCTTTAAGTAATAATTTCACACCATCAACAATCGGCTGTAAAATACCAAATGCGCCAACCCGGTTGGGACCAACACGATCTTGCATATAGCCAATTACTTTACGCTCTGCATATGTATAATACGCAACAACCAATAATAAAGGCACCACAATCAGTAAGATTTTTAATATGATCCAAACGAGATGTAAAATAATATCTGCCATGTTATTTCAATCCTTTATTCTACTTTCTCAAGCGTCATTGTTTTCGTATAATCCCAAAGGGAAGTTGTTTTTTCAATACCTGATGCAATTTCAACTGACCTTGGTTTTAATAAAGGGTCAATATCAACTTCTAAAACAGCTTCAGATAACCCTTGAATGACTCGAATGTTATCACCATCACTAACTTGATAATGCATAGCTAATGCAGATGAAAGTTTAATCGTATCATAAGTCATACGATCTTTTGTCTGTTGTAATGCACTTGCACGCCTGATGATTGGATCAACACTATATAATGACACACTCATAATACGGCGAATACCATCATCAATACGCGGTAGCGCACTTGGTAATCTAACGTCATTTGAATAGCGCTTATTCATATCAATAGTACTTGCATCAATTTCAGCAATAACATCTGAAGTACTCTGGTATTCGAAACCATCTAAGTTCAAAAAGTTAGCTAAAACCCTTAATACCTTCCAAGCAGGTTTTACTTCATCTTTCGGTAATACACAAGCTTTAAATGATTGCTTCTGCCCCATTAAGTTCACCAAACTACCATCGGTTTCTGCATAAGTTGCAATCGGTAGCACAACATCAGCATAACTTGAGATTGTGTCATTCATATAACTTGAAAGCGAGATGACATAATCCATCTTCTCTAATGTAGAAAGTGCTTTTTGACCTAATAAAGTATCTAGTTCAGGCTCAGTATTTAATAAGATACATGCCTTTATCTCAGCAGCGCCTGATAAAACATCACCAAGATGATATGCTGCATGATTATCTTGATCACTGACTGGTCTTGCATTAACCAAATCTGCACCTTTTTGATTGGCACCAAAACCAATCACGCCACCTTTTGCATTTACCGCAACTTTAAGCGCTTGATACAATGAATAGAAAATATCGAAATGAGGATCCATTACAGCAATTTGGCCTAAAAAGATCATTGCGTTTTCTGCTTGCATTAAATTTCTTGCAATACGATCAGAATCTGCATTTGCTTTGGTATTACTTAATAAGGTTTCTAATTCAGTTTGAAATGATAATGGCGCTTTAACGAGTTTTAAAACAGATTTTAAAATCGAAGCTAACATATGAACTAATTCATCTGCTTCTGTTATTACTTCTTGTAATGGGAAATTAAAGTCATAGAAGCGTGGATTAACCACAGCAACTTTAGCACCCTGTTTTGCTGCTTTTTTCAATCTGTGATTTAAAAGCGGGACTTCTTTTCTTAAATTTGACCCGACTAATAAAATATAATCAGCCTCTTCAATCTCATCAAATGAACAATCAATGCCACAACCGGTGGATAGGCCATTAGATAACGCACCTTGACGTAAGCGTGTATCAATCGAATTTGATCCCAAACTACGCATCAGTTTTTGTAGTAAATATAACTCTTCTAGTGTAGAACTTGGGTGTGCAATTGCTGCAATTTTATCACTCGATACTTTCTTAACACTCTCTAAAGCAGTTTTAATAAAATCAAGCGCCTCTTCCCACGATACACGCTCCCATTCATCACGTTTTTTTATCATTGGATGAGTCAAGCGTTCATTAGATGTAATTCCTTCATAACCAAAACGATCGCGATCAGATAACCATGTTTCATTAATCTGGTCATTTTCTTTTGGCACGGCTCTAAAAATCTCTCCGCGACGTGTATGTAAATACTGATTACTGCCTAAGCTGTCATGCGGTGCGATGGTTGCTTTTTGATTTAACTCCCAAGCCCTGGCACGAAAACGAAATGGTTTTGAGGTTAATGCACCAACTGGACAAACATCAATCATATTACCTGATAACTCTGAATCAACTGATTTTGCCACATAAGTACCAATGGTCATATGCTCACCTCTACCTGTGGCACCCATTTCAGGCAAACCTGCAATTTCCTCACCAAAACGCACACAGCGTGTACACTGAATACAACGTGTTAGATCCGTTGCAACAAGCGGGCCTAAATCAGGGTCTTTAACTACTCGCTTACCTTCAGAAAATTTTGAAACATCACGACCATACCCCAATGCAATATCTTGTAATTCACACTCACCACCTTGATCACATATTGGACAATCTAGTGGATGGTTAATTAACAAAAACTCCATGATTGTCTTCTGATAAGCTAATGTTTTTTTATTTTTAGTATAGACTTTCATGCCATCCATTACTGGAGTTGCACAAGCAGGAGATGGTTTGCGCGCATTTTCAATATCAACTAAGCACATGCGGCAATTAGCTGCAATTGATAGTTTTTTATGGTAACAAAAACGCGGAATATAAATACCATGATCATCGGCAACCTGAATAATCATCTGACCAGGTTTTGCATGTAATGTTTTATCATCAATTTGAACGGTTATCTCTTTCGGTGCTTCTTTATCTGCCACTTTCACTCACCTTTTCAATTCAAAAATAAGCACTTAATTAGCTTATAATTTTGTCAACTACTTACCTATGCTGCTGTCATGCTACGTTTATGAGTTACAAAATATTCAAACTCATGACGAAACTTTTCTAAGTAACTCTGCACAGGCCAAGCAGCTGCATCGCCTAAGCCACAAATGGTATGACCTTCTATATTACTTGCTACACGCATAAGGTTATCTAAATCATCCATTACACCTTCGCCACATAAAATTCGTTTTAACATTCTTGCCATCCAACCAGTGCCTTCACGACAAGGTGTACACTGGCCACAGCTTTCTTCATAATAAAATTCTGAAATTCTTGCTAATGCTTCAACCATACAAGTTGTTTCATCCATCACCACAACAGCACCTGAACCTAGCATCGAGCCTGCTTTTGTAATTGAGTCATAATCCATATTTAAAACCATCATTTCTTCACCGGTTAAAATCTTACAAGAACTACCTCCGGGAATAACCGCTTTGATTGCGCGACTGCCTCTAACACCACCTGCCATTTGCAATAGCGTTTTAAATGGCGTACCAAGACCAACTTCAAATACACCTGGCTTATTAACATGACCTGAAACGCAAAATAACTTAGTACCACCACTACCTTCAACACCTAAGTTACTAAACCATTGGCCACCATGTTGTAATATCGGCGGCACTGAAGCATAAGTCTCTGTATTATTAATATTCGTAGGCTTGCCATAAAGACCGACATTTGCAGGAAATGGCGGCTTAAAGCGTGGCTGACCTTTTTTACCTTCCAATGAATTTAATAATGCTGTTTCCTCACCACAAATATAAGCACCAGCACCAATATGTGTATGCAATTGAAAGTCAAAACCTGAATTAAATAAATTTTCTCCTAATAACCCTGCTTGATTCGCTTCTATTAATGCATTTTCAAAACGCTCAATTGGCTCATAAAACTCACCTCGAATGTAGTTATAGCCAACTGTGGCTCCAAAAACGTAACCACCAATGGCCATGCCTTCAATTAATTGATGCGGATTATAACGCATAATATCACGGTCTTTACAAGTACCAGGCTCACCTTCATCTGAATTACAAACGACATATTTTTGTCCTGGTAGCTTTCTTGGTATAAAACTCCACTTAAGCCCTGTTGGAAAGCCCGCCCCACCACGACCACGAAGATTAGATTTTTTTAATTCCTCAATAATTTGTTCAGGTGGCGTTTGCTCTTTTAAAATTTTCTCCCACATGGTATAGCCACCAACTGCACGATAAGTTTCCAGTGACCATGGAGTCTCGCTATTTAGGGTACGAAAACAAACTTCATTCGTCATAACTTACTCCAATGCATCTAAAATCTGATCTACTTTCTCTGGCGTTAGATCTTCATGAAACTGTTTATCTACTTCCAACATCGGCGCACCACAACAAGCACCTTGACACTCGACTTCTCGAAATGTAATGCGACCATCTTCAGTCGTCTCACCAGGTTTAATGCCCAAACGTTTTTCTATATGCGCTATGATATCACCTGCACCATTAAGCATACAGGATATATTCGTACAGACATTAAGCTTATGACGACCAACTTTTTTTAGATCATACATGCTATAAAATGTTGCCACTTCATAGACACTGATATTTGGCATCTCTAAATAAGCTGCAAGCTTATCCATTAGATCAACCGTTAAATAGCCATCATGATAATCCTGTATAATATGCAGTCCAGGAATCACCGCAGATTGTTTTTGATCTTGTGGGTATTTTTTTACCCAATGATGCAATTGTTTTTCAATTTCTTCTGAAAAAATATTTTTATATTCATATGTATAATCGGTCATAAATTCTACCTTTAACGATCTACATCACCAAATACGATATCTTGGGTTGCAATAATTGCTGGTACATCAGCAAGCATATGCCCTTTTAACATCTCATTCATAGCACTTAAATGCGCAAAACCAGGCGCACGAATTTTTAATCGGTACGGTTTATTAGCCCCATCAGAGATAAGATAAATACCAAACTCACCTTTTGGATGTTCTACTGCCTGATAAACCTCACCTTCTGGCACACAATAGCCTTCAGTAAAAAGCTTAAAATGGTGAATTAACGCTTCCATATCATGTTTCATTGTCTGACGATCTGGTGGCGCAACTTTATGATCTCTAGCAATCACATCACCAGGATTTTCTCTTAGCCATTGTATACATTGACGCATAATATGATTACTTTGACGCATCTCTTCAATGCGAATCAAATAACGATCATAGCAGTCACCAGCTTTACCAATAGGAATTTCAAAATCTAAGTTTTCATAGACTTCATAAGGTTGTGTTTTCCGTAAGTCCCATTCAATACCGCTTGCTCTTAACATCGGTCCTGTAAAACCAAGCTGTAATGCTCGCTCAGGCGAGACAACCCCAATACCAACCGTACGTTGCTTCCAAATACGGTTATCGGTTAATAAACTTTCATATTCATCGACACACTTAGGAAAACGCTCAGTAAAGTCCCAAAGAAAATCAAGCAGTGAACCTTGGCGATTCTTATTTAATTTATCACATGTTTTTTGTGATCTAAAATGTGAAGGTTGATACTGAGGCATTTGCTCTGGCAAGTCACGATAAACACCACCTGGTCGAAAATAAGTTGCATGCATTCTAGCACCTGAGACTGCTTCATAACAATCCATTAAATCTTCTCGCTCGCGAAATGCATATAAAAATGCCGTCATTGCACCTAAATCAAGCCCATTTGCCGCTGTCCACATCAAATGGTTTAAAATACGTGTTATTTCACTGAAAAGCACTCGAATATACTGCGCTCTAATTGGTATTTGAATATCAAGTAATTTCTCAATCGCCATTACATAGGCATGTTCATTACACATCATTGAAACATAATCAAGGCGATCCATATAACCAATACTTTGATTAAATGGCTTTGTCTCTGCCAATTTTTCTGTTCCACGATGTAATAAGCCAATATGTGGATCAGCACGCATAATGGTTTCGCCATCAAGCTCAAGCACCAATCTTAATACACCATGTGCAGCTGGATGTTGCGGCCCAAAGTTCATGGTATAGTTTTTAAATTCAGCTGACATTATTTTCTCTCTTTATCATCAGATAGTGGAAGTTGTATATCACTATCATAGCGATTATCATCTCGTATCACTCTAGGCACTAGAACACGCTCCTCAAGCTCAACTGGCTCATAAATAACGCGCTTTAAGCTTTCATCATAACGCATTTCAACATGCCCTGAGATTGGAAAATCTTTTCTAAAAGGATGCCCTGTAAAGCCATAATCCGTTAAAATACGACGTAAGTCTGGGTGATTATCAAATAAAATTCCAAAAAGATCAAACGCTTCACGCTCATACCAATCAGCGACTGTCCATAACTCAACAACACTTGGTAAAATTAGCTCTGATTCATCTAAATACGTTTTAACTCGTAGACGCAAGTTATTTTTAATCGACAACAAATGATAGCAAACACCAAAGCGTGGTTTATCCCAGTGATGTGCTTTATCGACTATATGATCAGATTGATCAACACCTCTTGAAAAACCCGTTGAAGTTGCTTTCGCTGTTAGCCACTGCTCATGGCCATAAGTTAAATAATCAACACCAGTAATATCAATTAATATTTCAAAATCAAATTGCTTTTTTAACTGTTTAAGGAAGAAAAATAGCCTATCTTTTGCAATCGTTATCGTTAACTCATGATAGGCATGCTCAATCGCTAATGAATCATAGTCAAGCGCTTTAATTTGCTCTAAAAGCTCATTTAACTTTGAATTAATCTGTATTTGGCGATCTGTCACCATAGCTTTACTCCTTTAGCCACGCGCAATGGTATTGGTTCTTTTTATTTTATTCTGCAATTGAATAATACCATATAATAAAGCTTCTGCTGTCGGTGGGCAGCCTGGGACATAAATATCAACTGGCACAATACGATCACAACCTCTGACAACTGAATAAGAATAATGATAATAGCCACCACCATTAGCACATGAACCCATTGAGATAACCCATTTTGGATCTGGCATTTGATCATATACTTTGCGTAATGCTGGTGCCATCTTATTACATAAAGTACCTGCTACAATCATCACATCACTTTGCCTAGGTGAGGGCCTAAAAACCACACCAAAACGATCAAGATCATAACGTGCAGCTCCTGCTTGCATCATTTCAACTGCACAGCATGCCAAACCAAATGTCATTGGCCACAAAGAACCCGTTCTCACCCAGTTAATTAATTCATCCGCACTAGTAGTTAGAAATCCTCGAGAAGCAAGTTTGTCATTTACTCCCATTCTAGCGCTCCTTTTTTCCACTCATAAATAAAGCCAATTAGTAAAACAAATAAAAAAACCATCATTGATAAAAAGGCAATTAATGACAACTTAGATAAAACGGCCGACCATGGAAATAAAAATGCAATCTCAAGATCAAAAACTAAAAATAATATAGCAACCAAATAATAACGCACATCAAATTTCATTCGCGCATCTTCAAACTCAGGAAAGCCGCATTCAAAGGGCGAGTTTTTTTCTTCACTTGGACGATCTGCACCAACAAACTTAGAAACCACTTTACCTGCTACAGCAGCACCAATGCCAACTAAAGACGATAATATTAAAAATACCAATACCGGTAGATAATTCTCATACAACATAGGCTATTCCTTAATGATACGATAACCTTACATCCTATTACTTCTGCCAACATTATATAATGATAAGCTTAAATTTCCACTCAAACTTTAGCTTAAAATCATATCTTCAACAAGATTAGCCAATTTGGTGCCGAAGGCGGGACTTGAACCCGCACGGACATACGCCCACTACCCCCTCAAGATAGCGTGTCTACCAATTCCACCACTTCGGCAATAGTTTTATAGATGCGACACTACTTAGCTTTTAAAATATTACGCTTATTATTTATCTTCAGATGATGAAGAGCTCTGCTTTTGAATCTGTTCAATTAAATTATTACTGCTACTAGAATGATCCAACAACTGATTAACCTCAGTTTTATCTTTAGCTGCTACAGGCTTTGTTGTTGTTTGCGTTACTGGCAACTGCAGAGATTCTTGAGCTTTTAACGAGCTTAAATGCCCTAATGTTAATGCTGTAATAAAAAATAAAGCAGCTAATAAACCAGTTAATTTTAATAAAAATGGAGCAGCCCCTTTTGAACCAAAAACTGTTGTAGAACTTCCGCTACCAAACGATGCACCCATATCTGCACCTTTACCATGCTGAAGTAAGACCAAAGCAATAATTGCAATTGCGATAATAATATGTAGTATAAGCACCAATTCTATCATTGTATCTATGCCATATTTACAATTTTTACAAACATATCTGCATCTAATGATGCACCACCAATTAAACCACCATCAACATTCTCTAACTGAAATAACTCAGAAGCATTTTGAGGTTTTACGCTGCCACCATAAACGATTCTTATCATTTTAGCAAGTTTCTGATTGTGATTTTGCAATGTTTGGCGAATAAAACGATGCATTTCTAAAACATCATTAGCCGTTGCAGCTAAGCCAGTACCAATTGCCCACACTGGTTCATAGGCAATCGTTAATCGTTGCAATTGATCATCTTTTATATCTCTTAATACACTTTGTAGCTGTATTTTAACAATTTCAGTTTGCTGATTACTTTCTCTTTGATCTTTACTCTCTCCAACACATAAAACAACTGATAAGCCTGCATCTAGCGCTAATTTGACTTTTTTTGACACAGTGAGATTATCTTCTGCAAATAAACTTCTGCGCTCAGAATGACCAATAAGCACATGATTTATACCTAAATCTGCCAACATTTGACTGTGCACTTCACCCGTATAAGCACCTTCAGAATAAGCACTCACATTCTGCGCACCATAGCCAATACCTTTAGCATCTAGTATTGTTGAGACAAAATTTAAATAAGGGTACGGCACAAATAAGATCACATCAACTTTCTCTGTATTAATATTTTGAATCGATTCACATAAATTCTTTGCAAAAGCAAGGCTACCATAGGATTTCCAATTACCCATTACCAATGGTTTACACATTTTTGCTCCCAAATTAACTACTCATTTTACTTGATAAATGGATTTTAACTTAAACTTAGACTTGAAACCATCTTATTTATAATATTCGCATAAAATATTTTTGTATTATTTTTATCATTAAAATCAAATAATAAATTATCATTTAAGTATTTTTGATATAAAAAAATCGATTTTATTTGCATTTAATTCAAATTATGTAGTATATTCAATATAGTATATTTAATATACAAATTGATAATATAAACAACTAACAATGATACTAAGGGGTTGAAATTATGTTTATAGCAAGAGAAATGGCAAATCAATTTTTAAACAAAATAGGATCAAGTGGAGGTGTTCGTCATAGTTTTATCGCTTTAAATGCACTTAATGAAGCTCGTCAAAATTATGTAGCTGCTGGCAATCCAGATCAAAACGCATTAAAAAAGCTTGACTTAACTTTTAGCACAATACTACAAGAAACTGAAGTTAATGTTACTTTTAACCGAGATATAGTTGGCAAAAATGAACCTGGTCTATTAACTACTGCTCAAATAAAAGAATCGTTTGCAAAATTTCAGTTACTCGCAGATACAGAAGCTAAATTAAAGCCTTACCTAGAATCTGCAATAAATGAACGTTTTACTCGCATGAATAATATTTGGCTTGGCGATACTGTTGATACTCGTCAAAAAGAACCACACAAAAAAGATAATATAACTAAACAACTTCTTGGCGCTATGGAAGAAGCCCTTATTTTTAAAAAAGGAGATAAAGATGAGCAAACTCAATTAACACAATATGGAGAACAAGTTAAGCAAAAGATGGGGAATGATTTTAGTAAAGCTATACAACTACTTGATAACAATATAGCAACTCAAGCAACAATATATAGATCGACTACTGATTCACAATATGATTCATTACCAGGCTCTTTTAATACAGCCTGGAAGAATCCATCCAGAGCATTTGGAGTTGAAAGAGAAGTTAGAAAATCTGATACTAATCCTCAAGATTTGATTTATTGTAAAGAACATCAGCTTAAACTTGTTGATCAGTTACAAAAAGATGGCATCCTGAATAGTTTCACCAAAGATCAAATTGACAATAACCTTATTCGTTATATTGAACGCCAAGCTGAAGTAATGGTGCCAGTTAATCAACTAGAAGATTCTCAGACGTTATTTTATAATGCACAGCAATCAAACCAACAACAAAATACTCCATCCTCAACACCTAATAATAATCCATAGGCTTATATTAATCAGGGATGATTTATCTATTTTCTATTCTTTAAAAGATAATGCTAAAGAACAAATTCACTATTCTGATAATTATCCACTTTATTTTGTGCATAAAATAAGGCCTGAGGCTTAGAAGTCTCTGTAATATGCTTCGGATCAACCAATACTTCATCTCTAGCTTCAATATACCTTCTAAAGTTATCTAATTGGTGAACTGTTAAATCTGACAGTTTATCATCATTCACTAATTGATTAAAAAAAGCTAACTGAGCTTCTTTACAAAAAAATGAAGTATCATAAACACCTGGATCAGAGATACAAGCTTCTTTTTCAACTACATAGGTTTGCTCTGGATTTAGATAGATTGGCAAATCAAAGGCCATCGAATGATCTAAGGTCCCCCTTGTCATCGGTTCATAAGAAGATTCCTCAATTAATTGATTATTGATTAGCTGCATTGCTTTTAGAAATGCTTCTGCACCTAATTTTTCTCTTAATTGTTCGCCATAGGATGTTAGTACAGCCTCTTGATGGCGGCTAGGCTCAACCTCATAAATAATTGCATTAATACGCCAAGCTACTTCCTGTATAGCTTGAACATTTTGATCAAAATAATGATTATTTATATTCTCTACATAGACTGAATTTATGCCGACTAAAAGATTCTGCATATTTGCTTTTATTCGTTCACTTAAATCAGGGTTATTTCTAGCAAATAAATTTAAGGATTCAATATTTGACTGAAATTGTGACATAGTTAAAACAGGTTGGCTCTTGTTCGTTAAAGTTTGATTTAACTGAACCATTGAATCGGTTAGCTGTTGCATTTGATTTCTAAACTGAGCTAACCGCTCAATCTCTGGCTGCTTATCTAAACCTTTTTGCTGGCTTTCTTGCTTTAGCTGCTCCATTGTCTTTGATAGTACATTCACTGCGGTTGAAGAAAAACGTCTAATACTTGGCTTTGATATGAATTTTATTCCTGCTCTAAGCATTTTAAATATCCTTTTATCTTACACTTTATATGTCTGATTATTTAATATAAAATAAATAATCGATAATGGCAATTAAAAATTTTTTGATGGTTAATTATATTATTATTAAAAAATAATTTAGACTAAATACTACTATTAGACAATTTTTCAACTATAGCACTTAAGTGTTGGGCATGCTCTGTCGCTAGCTGTTCATCTTCTGCCTCAACCATGACTCGTAGAACAGGCTCAGTACCTGATGGGCGAAGGACAACTCGACCGTGACTATCAAGTTTACTCTCTACTACTGCAACTTCACTTTCAATGCTTTCCCAATCATTTTGACTCAACGGCTTATTTAGTGGGACATTGATCATACATTGTGGCATTTTATCAAAATCGGCCAATAAATCTTTGAGTGATTTTTTCTCAGTTATCATCACAGCTAACACCTGTAGCGCTGCAATAATACCATCACCTGTGGTATTGGCATCTAAACAAATAACATGTCCTGAAGCCTCTCCCCCTAATCGCCATTTTTTTTCTCTTAATTTTTCAATTACATAACGATCACCAACTTTAGCACGCTCAAAATTTACACCCGCTCTTTTCAGTGCTAATTCTAATGCAAAGTTACTCATGACAGTACCCACAACGCCACCTTGCAATTGATTGGATTTTTTTGCTTGTATGGCCAATAAATAAATTACTTCATCACCATCGATTAAACGACCTTGACTATCTGATAAAATCAAACGATCCGCATCACCATCTAATGCAATACCAATATCTGCTTTTTCTTTAAGTACACGTTCAATCATTGCTTGAGGATAAACAGCACCACAATGATCATTAATATTCAAGCCATTGGGTGTATCTGCAATGACAATCACCTGTGCACCTAATTCTCTAAAGACACTTGGCGCTACATGATAAGCTGCACCATTAGCACAATCTAATACAATTTTTACACCCTTTAGCATTATTGAATTTGGAATTGATGCTTTACAGAACTCAATATAACGCCCTGGCGCATCATCAATACGATCAATCGCACCTATCTCTTCTGGCACAACACACTCTAGTGGCTTTTCTAATAACGCCTCTATTTCAAGTTCAAGGTCATCATCCAATTTAAAGCCATCTTCTGAGAAAAACTTAATACCATTATCATGATGTGGATTATGAGATGCGCTAATTACAATACCTGCAGCAGCATGAAAAGTACGCGTTAGATAGGCAACTGCTGGCGTCGGCATTGGTCCTAATAAATACACATCAACACCACTTGCTGTCAGACCAGCAGACAGTGCAGACTCTAATAAATAACAAGAGCGCCTTGTATCTTTACCAATAACAACTTTGGCCTTTTTTTTATTTTTACATAACACATTACCAACAGCCCAACCTAAATGCAATGCAACTTCTGGTGTAATTGGGTAACGCCCAATATAGCCCCTGATTCCATCAGTACCAAATAATTTTCTGCTCATAACTTAAAGAGCACTCCTATATTAATTACTTAAAAATAAAAGCCTAAGGATAACGAATTTTACGCTTAAAGGTAAACCTATTTATTTTAAGATTCAATTTTTAAGAAAGGAATAGATAAAGGATATGGCCAGATTTCACCATTTGCTGCTTTAATTGCACCAATAATCACAAAGATCACTGTGAGTGCAACTAAAGCAATTAAAAGCAACCAACCAATAAAAATTGCCATTAGAATAATACACAGCACAAAATAGATAATAAAACTTGCAATCCAGTTAACTAAATTACGGCCCATTTGATCTGCTTTTTGTGAATGTTCTTTAGATAAAAGCCATAATACAAAAGGCAGCACCAGACCTAATATCGGCACAACAAAACCTGCTAAAATAGATAGATTCATTAAGGTAAGCCAAATATTTTCATTCAGTCCAAATAACTCACCAGAGACATTGGTTTTTAAATTAGCTTGGCCTAGTAGTTTTTTTTTTGCTTGGTTAAACTCATCCTCTGTCAGAATGCCTGCTTCTTTCAGTTCATTGAGCTTTTTTATCTCATCAGCGATCATTGCTTATGTGACTCCCTAAATTAGTTTTACAAACGCAACTTTAATTGTCTTTACTATTCACTCGTAAAATCTAGTTCAAGCTCATCTTGTTTTTCAACCAAGCGCACACGACCACCTGAGATTAATCGACCAAATAATATCTCTTCAGCCAATGGCTTTTTAATTTTTTCTTGAATTAGTCGTGACATTGGGCGTGCACCCATTTTTTCATCATAGCCTCTTAAGGCTAGCCACGCTTTGACATTATCTGTAATCTCTAATGAAACACCTCGATGATCTAGTTGCCCTTGAAGTTGTGCAATAAACTTATCAACCACACATTTAACATCATCAATTGTCAATGCTCTAAATTGAATGATTGCATCTAAGCGATTACGAAATTCTGGCGTAAAAACACGTTTAATGACTTCTAAGCTATCCGTTGAATTATCTTGCTCTGCAAAACCAACTGAGTTTCTTGATGCTTCTTGAGCACCAGCATTCGTTGTCATAATTAATACCACATGACGAAAATCAGCTTTTCGGCCATTATTATCGGTTAAAGTACCATTATCCATTACCTGCAATAATAGATTAAATACATCCGGATGTGCTTTTTCAATTTCATCTAATAAAATAACTGAATAAGGATGCTTCATGACTTGATCTGTTAATAAACCACCTTCTTCATAACCAACATAGCCAGGCGGTGAGCCAATCAACCTTGAAACAGTATGACGCTCCATATATTCAGACATATCAAAACGTAATAGTTCAATACCCATTAAATGTGCTAATTGTTGTGTTACTTCTGTCTTACCAACACCTGTTGGCCCTGCAAATAAAAATGAACCCCATGGCTTATTTGGATCTCTTAAGCCAGCGCGTGCTAGTTTAATTGTTGAGACTAAAGCTTCAATTGCGCTATCTTGACCATAAACCAACATTTTAAGATCACGCTCTAAATTATTCAGTGATTCTTTATCAGAAGTTGAAACACTTTTCGTTGGTACGCGCGCCATTTTAGCAATCATATTCTCTACATCAGGTACAGAGATTACCTTTTTACGTTTCTTCTGTGGCATGGTTCTTTGAAATGCACCCACTTCATCGATTACATCAATGGCCTTATCCGGTAAGAAACGCTCTGTAATATGTTTAGCAGATAGTTCAGATGCCGCTTTTAAGGCAGGTAAGGTATATTTAATATTATGATGCTTTTCAAAATAGGGTTTTAGCCCCTTTAAAATTTGATAAGTCTGATCAATTGATGGCTCTTCAATATCTACTTTTTGAAAACGTCTCGCCAATGCATGATCTTTTTCAAAAATGCTTCGATATTCATGATAAGTTGTAGAACCTGCACAGCGTAATTCACCGCTAGCTAATAATGGCTTAATTAAGTTTGATGCATCCATGACACCACCTGAGGCTGCACCAGCACCAATAATGGTATGAATTTCATCAATAAATAAAATAGCGCCTGGTTCTTCTTGTAATTGTTTTAGTACTGCTTTAAAACGCTTCTCAAAATCACCTCGATATTTTGTACCAGCTAATAGTGCTCCTAGATCAAGCGCATAGATAATACCATCTTTAATCACATCGGGCACATCTTCTTCAACAATTTTCTTCGCCAAACCTTCTGCAATGGCTGTTTTTCCAACACCTGCTTCACCAACAAGTAAGGGATTATTTTTACGTCTTCTACATAAAACCTGAACGACACGCTCTAACTCATCTTCTCGACCAATCAGTGGATCAATCTTTCCTTGACGCGCACGTTCATTTAAATTGACAGAATATAACTCTAATGGCGATGGCTCTTTTGACGCATCACTATCAGCAATTGGTTCTTCTTGAGATTTGCTCTGATGGCTTTTTGTAACACCATGAGAGATATAATTGACAACATCAAGGCGTGTAACACCTTCTTGTTTGAGAAAATGGACAGCTTGTGAATCTTGTTCACTAAAAATAGCAACTAATACATTTGCACCATTAACTTCTGTTTTACCAGATGATTGAACATGAAATACCGCACGCTGTAATACGCGCTGAAACCCTAAAGTAGGCTGCGTATCTTTCTCTTCACTTTCTGGAATTTTAGGTGTTGTCTCATCAATAAAACGAGATAATTCACCTCTTAGACGATCAAGATTAGCACCACAAGCAGTTAAAACTTTTTTTGTTGATACATCGACTAATAATGCATAGAGCAAATGCTCTACTGTTAAATATTCATAGCGACGTTCTCTGGCTTCTTTAAACGCAAGGTTTAAAGTCTGTTCTAGTTCCTTACTTAACATAGACTTAAGCTTCCTCTTAGTAATTGCTTAATTTAGCTGATAACCCTATTCTAACCCTACTTGATACGAATTATCAACGCAGTAAACAAGCTCATTACTTTTGTCTCAGCATAAAGCCTCTATACTTTATTAACTTGCTTGTGTCACACATAATAATGGATGACCACATTTTCTTGCTACATCAACAGCTTGAGTCACCTTTGTTTCAGCAATATCACGCGGATAAACACCACAAAGTGCTTTGCCATCATAATGTGCTTGAAGCATTACTTTTGTTGCTTGCTTTTCATTTAGATGAAATACTGTCTCTAAAAGAGAAACTACAAATTCCATCGGTGTATAGTCATCATTTAACATAACAACACTATACATAGGTGTTAACTTCGCATCTGATTGCTTAACAACTTCTAATGCAACCTTCGGGCAGTCGCGGATCATTTCTTCTACTACCATTGTTAGTCTAGCCTCTTTATCTGTCAGTTTCCATCTCTATACAAAACCAAACGTTAAACATCTATCTTTAAAAAAGATTAATAGAATTAGATCAAAAAATAACCAAAAATGCAAATTTATCAGCAAATTAATGGATAAATAATAATTGACACCCTAGACTAATAAACTATTAAGCAGATGATTTTCAAATTTTTTTTATATTTATATGCTTATTATTTTTTTGTGCTATCGCAATAATAAGCATAGATTTAATTAGTAAATTTAATTATATTTCAAGAAATTAAACGATATAATTCCTCACGTAAATGAGCATGATCTTTAAAAACACCTTTTAAACTCTTTGTTACTGTACTTGTTTGGCTCTTATGAACACCGCGTGTTGTCATACACTGGTGCTTAGCATCAATAATAACTGCAACCCCTTTGGCTTCTAATTCTTCATAAATTACTGAAGCAATTTGCTCTGTGAGTACTTCCTGAGTTTGTAAGCGTTTTGCATAAATATCAACAACACGAGCAATTTTACTAATACCAACAACTCGGCTATTAGGTAAATAAGCAACATGTGCAATCCCTATCATTGGTGCCATATGATGCTCACAATGTGATTCTAGGCGCATATTCTTTAATAATACGATATCATCATAATTTGATGTTTCTTCAAATGTACGCGCTAAGACTCCTTTAGGGTCTTGATTATAACCTGAGAAATATTCTTGATAAGCTTTTACCACACGCTTCGGTGTATCAAGTAAGCCCTCCCGATTAATATCTTCCCCTATAAAAGATAACAAAGTTTTAACCGCAGCTTCTGCTTGTTCTTTTGTTGGTCTTTTTATCGTAGCTTCTCTATTTGATTGATTTATCGTGATATCTAAAGTATCCATTATCTCAACATCAGCATCTTTTATCGCATCAAAACTCATCTATTTACCTATTTGGAATTCAATTGAAGTCTAAAGTATACCAGCTGAAATCCAAACTTAAAGTAAAATGTGTCACTTCACTGTATTTTATTTAATCAAATTATCGTGATTAATGTAATCAGTACAAACGATGATATTTCACAAAATAATCATCCTATGCTAATTTTAACTATATCCACTATCAACAATGTTAATATGCTATGCTTAAATCAATACTTACAATCATCCCTTTAACGCTATATTTAACGAGCTGTACATTTATGCCACCTAGGGCCTTAGAACAAAATGCAGAGTCTATTAAAGTTGCAAATACACCCCCCATAAAAAAACAATGCCAATATGTTGGCCCAATTGTATCAGAAGAGGGCTTTATGCTTAGAAATCTTTTTACTTCAAATGAAGATTTAACCATTGGCGCTTATAATACGGTTCGTAACCGTGCAATGGACATGCGTATCAACTATATTGAACTTATCAAACAAAAATCACATCAAAGCACTTTTTTAGGGATTCCATTTTATGGTGATGTATTAATCACAGGTATTGGCTATCATTGTAGTACTTCAACTATTCAACCTAAAGCAAAACCTAAACAACCTAAGTCAAAACAAACGTCATAAAAACATATTATTTTTTCTCTAACTTTGTTGACTTAAACCATAAAGATGCTGATTTATTAAATAGTTTTATAATCAAATAAAAATTTAGTATCCAACTAATCGTCGTGATAATTAATGAAAACATCTGCCCTTGATCGAGTGCTGGACGCCAGGCTAAAGAATATAAAAAGCCTAAAAATCCAATAGCAAATAAAATAAGATAAAGCATTCTAACCCAGTTTTGAGCCCACCATAATCCTAATAAAAATAAATATTGAACGGCCAATACAATAATTAAAATTAATATATAAAACTGTACCGTTAAGGTCTCTTTTTCAGCACCGAAATTGGCCACTTGAGGCACACCATGAACAAATAATTGAATCATTTCAATCACAAAGACGATAACTAACCAAACCGCTAAAATCTTAATTGCATTGGTTAATGATTTAGGCCTTCTTGGCATATTCATGAAGATATCCTTAAATAAACGTATCACTTTATAATTAGAATTTTAGTTTAAAATTCTATTCATGCACAAATAGTTATTATAAAATTGATGCTAAACTATAAACAAATATAATCAATAGAAATATTAAAATATCCGATGAATCATATGATTAACCAAGCCGTAATGAATAATGATTGATAATTTCATTTTTTAACTCAACTAAACGACCATGGAAAAAATGTCCAGCAGCCATTAAACTAATCAACGAAAAAGCTTGATTAAACTCTTTTGTTAGCCAATCTAATGTATCACTTGCAGACACAACTTCATCATCTTTACTTAGAATCACCAAAAATGGTACATAAGGTTCTTGTGCTTCTTTTAAATCAAAATGAATAACTGATGGAGCGATCGCTAATAGGTGAACTACATTATCAATACGACTTGCACCTTTATAAGCAACTGACCCACCAAATGAAAAGCCTGCTAAAATAATCTTTTGAGCCTTATTCTGCCCTCTTAACCATTCAACCACGGCAACTAAATCATCGACTTCACCAATACCATCAGCATATTCCCCCTCACTTTGACCCACACCTCGATAATTAAAGCGCACACTTAATATACCTAACTGATTAAAGCTACGAGAAATCGTTGTTACAACCTTATTCTCCATTGTACCTTGATACAGTGGATGCGGATGACAGATTACAACCGCTAATTGATCATCTTTAATCTCATTTGGGCTATCCAGCGCAACTTCCAACTTGCCTACTGCACCATCAATTAAATACGTTTCTTTATCTTTTTGTTGCATATCGAATATCTTAATAATTCACTATTAATCGCTAGTGTAGCGATTTTATTAAGAAACTCAATATTAATAAATGGCTTTAAGCTACCCATAGATTGATGCCGGAGCCATTTTCGAATTTGAATTATTGGCGGGTATTGCCCAAGGGCATTGCCCAGAACCTGGCTCGGTCTGTTGGCATAAAAATGAAATGATATGTTTATTATCATTGAGATTATAACCAATGGCATTTTGGTCACAGTAAATATCATCAACATTACCATTAACATCTAAATGTATTGAACATGATTTGCTTGTATTTGTAAAATAGACATTCATTACCGTATCCATTTTTCCATAGTCATCAATTGGACAGGCAATATAAACTGTGCCATCAGAGTTAACTTTTCCATCTCTACCGCAGACTTTTATAGTCATCTTCCCTAAACCAATATCATTTAGTTTATAGGCAATTGGCTGTGTCGATTGTGTAATTGTTACTACGCTATTATCTTGATTGCTGTCATTAGTAGGTGATACTTTCAAATAGTTTTGGTATTGCGGATTAATCTCTACAATTTGACCATAAGTGATATTTTTGTCACGATTTCCACCTGTTTTATTATCAGCATAATAGTCAACACGAAGATCTAAATCCCAGCCATCAGATGTATTTTTAAATTCTACATAACCTTCTGCTTCTGTTTTTCCGCTCCATGATACCATCTTATCACCCCAAACCTCTATTTGTTCGGAGCTATTAGGCTGAATATCTTTAATATTATTATTCTTATCAGTAATACTACCTTTATCAATATGATAACCAACAAAATTTAATACCATGTTCGTATCATTTTTTATTGTAAATGTATATTCCTGCTCACCTGCATATAATGTATAAGGAATCCATAGCATCAACATAGCTATTGTTATAACCCGCCCCACAATCACCGTTATTCCCCCCAAATTTTATTATATTCATCTAATGTTGTGATATACTTGCAGTCTAATCTGTGAATTTGTACGAGTAAACTAAAGGTCGAATCGTTTGACCTTTTTTTCAATTGTCCTATCAATCATATGATACTTAACAATATATTATATTAAGTTTGTAAAATATTTAGATTAAAAACCAGATAGTTTAAATTTCACTTTACTTTGGCTGTAGTACTTTATTTTTCTGTGGTAGTTTATCGCCAGGAATCATACTCACAAGTTGATCATTTAGAAACTGAAATGCCATCACATTTTTACCATCTTGATCATGAATCATAACAATGGCATGATTTTCTTTGATTTTTTCTGTTTTAACCGGCTGATTATCCTTATTGTAAGTAACCTGTGTGGTCATTTTATTCCAACGAATTACAGAAGGCCTTGCAACTAAATAACCTTTTTGATCAGTTTTTTTACTCTCACAAGCTTTAACAACTGTACTAACGCTATCTCCTAACTTAACAGTATGTCCATTAGGACACCTAAACTGCTCTGTTGTTGAAGTTTTTGCTTGTAAAGGCGGATAAAAGCCAATCATAACAATGATAATTAAACTTATTATTTTAAAGTATTTCACATCAAATCTCTCTTTATGAAGATAATTTAAACCTATAGATAATATTATATTATTTTTAATATATTTCAAACTTATGATATCTACTTGTTCTTAAAAAATCCTAATAATTCTTGCTTAATTTGTTCAATTTGATAACGATTAATCATCTCTTTGTCATCTGTCGCCTTATTTATAGCTTCGATATTATCAGATAAAATCAATGGCTTCACTTCGTGTAGGTCACTAGAATTAACAATAGAAATTTCAGTTTATTTAAGCAATCACTTAGCTTTCTCAGAATTAGATGCTTTTAGCTTTTCTAATAATTGTTCAGCAGCGACTGGATCCGACTTAGAATGGATAATTCTATCGTGATTTATCCATATATTGATCCCAAGATTTTACCACAACAGGCTTATCAAATAACTCAACAATCGACTGTAACAGTAACTTAGCATTTTGTAGATTTGTAACTAATGGAATATGATGATCAACTGCTAAACGACGAATCTTAAAGCCATCAGTAATATTTGACTCTTCCGTATGCCTTAGACGTCTTGGGATATTAATAATCAAATCAACATCACGATTACTAATTAACGTCTCAACGGATGGCTCTTTTCCTTCTGATATTTTGTATACACATTCTGACTCTATACCATGATCTGCTAAATAACGATGCGTACCTTCTGTTGTATACAATGTCCAACCAGCTGTTAATAATGCCTGGACTTCCTTTAATAGCCTTGATTTTCGATCACCACCAATGGCTAAGAAAATATGCTTACGTTTAATACTTAAATCCGTTGCCTGCCATGACTTATAAAATGCTTCTAATAAATCTTCACCAATACAGGCAACTTCACCAGTTGATGACATCTCAACATGGGCAACTGGATTCGCACCTTTTAAGCGATTATAAGAAAATTGCGATGATTTAACACCCACATAGTCAAGGTCAATCGTATTATAGCGTTGCGGTTTGTATTGCCCCATGACTACTTTCGTTGCAATATCAATAAAGTTATGACCAGTTACTTTTGAAACAAATGGGAATGAACGTGATGCACGTAAATTACACTCAATCACTTTTAAGTGATTTTCCTTAGCGATAAATTGAATATTAAATGGACCTGAAATATTCAGTGCTTTAACAATCTTGCGTGTAATGCGCTTACAACGCCTAATCGTCTCTAGATAAAGGCGCTGTGGTGGTAGTACAATTGTTGCATCACCACTATGAACACCCGCATTTTCAACATGCTCAGAGATTGCATAGATAACAATTTCACCATTTTCTGCGACACCATCCATTTCAAGCTCTTTGGCATTTTCAATAAATTCAGAGATAACAACCGGATGATCTGGAGAAACTGCTGTTGCTTCTTTTAGATATTTTTCAAGCTCATTTTCTGAAGCAATCACATTCATGGCAGCCCCAGATAGAACATAAGACGGTCTAACTAAAATTGGGTAACCTACCTCATCTGAAAATTCCTTTGCACTGGCTAAAGAAGCGACACTTTGCCATCTCGGCTGATCAATTTTTAATTCATTTAAAAGTGATGAAAAAATAGCTCTATTTTCTGCACGGTTAATATCTTTTGGTGCCGTTCCTAAAATTGGATAGTCAGCTGATTTTAAAGGCATCACTAAATTATTTGCAATCTGGCCACCGACTGACACGATAATACCTTTTAAATTTTCAAAATCAGCAATATCTTGTACTCGTTCAATGGTTAATTGTTCAAAATACAAACGATCTGATTCATCATAGTCAGTTGATACAGTCTCCGGATTTGAATTGATAATAATCGCAGATTCGCCTAATGCTTTTAGGGTATGTGCTGTTGTCACACCACACCAATCAAACTCTACAGAAGAGCCAATACTATAAGGGCCAGAACCTAGAATTAATGTTGCTTTTTTCTCAGAAGGTAATAAATCATGTTCGCTGGCATGATAAGTCATATATAGGTAGTTTGTTTCTGCTTCAAACTCACCAGCTAAGGTATCAATTTGTTTGACATAAGGGGTAATCCCTTGTGCAATTCGCCAAGCACGTAGTGCTTCTGGCTTCATCTCTTTAAAGCGAGCAATCGATTTATCTGAAAAACCTAATTTTTTAGCTTCTTTAAGTAATTCTTTTGTTAATGTTTGAGATGATTTTAATTGATTTTCCATCTTAGCAATTGTCTGCACATGGTTTAAAAACCAAAGATCAATGCCTGACAATTCATAGGCTTTTTGTATATCACCACCTAAAACAAAATATCGATATAATGCAAATAATCGTCGATCAGTAGCACGTTCAATTTCTGCTTCAAGATTCGGTATTTGATGCGGATAATCTGATAAATCTTGCGCACCTATATTTAACATACCAACAGCTTTTTGCAAAGCTTCAGGAAACGAACGGCCAATGGCCATCACTTCTCCAACAGATTTCATCTCTGTCCCAATATAACGCTCAGCCTTTTTAAGTTTATGCGTATCCCAACGTGGTATTTTTACAACAATATAATCAAGCGCTGGTTCAAAAAATGCACAGGTTTTTTTCGTCACCTGGTTTTTAATTTCATATAATTTATAACCTAGTGCTAATTTAGCGGCAATAAACGCCAATGGATAGCCGGTTGCTTTTGACGCTAGAGCTGAAGATCTTGATAACCTTGGATTGATTTCAATAACTCGATAATCAGAAGTTTTTAAGTTAAAAGCATATTGAATATTACACTCACCAATAATCTCAAAATGATTCGCAACATCAATGGCAATTTTTCTTAGGCGATGATACTCCTCATTGGTTAAGCTCTGTGACGGTGATACAACAATACTCTCACCGGTATGAATACCCATTGGATCAAAGTTTTCCATATTACAAACCGTTAGAACATTACCTTCTTTATCTCTAACGATTTCATATTCAAACTCACTCCAGCCTAATAAACACTCTTCAATTAAGATTTGAGGTGCGCCAGTTAATGCTTCTTGAGTACGCTTTTTTAAACTCTTTTCATCATAAACCACACCTGACCCCATACCGCCTAATGAAAATCCAGAGCGCATCATCAAAGGATAGCCAATTTCTTTAGCAGATTTCAATGCCTCATCAACTGAAGTTGCCACAAAACTTTTAGCTGTTTTAATGCCAATTTCATCTAATCTTTGTTTAAAAAGGCCTCGATCTTCAGCTTCTCTAATTGTTTTAACACTAGAGCCTAATACTTGAACATTGTGTAATGCTAATATACCTTTTTCTTCTAGTTTTAAACCTAGATTTAATGCAGTTTGCCCACCAAAACCAAGTAAAATAGCATCTGGATTTTCTTTTTCGATTATTTGCGTTACATGCATTAAATCTAATGGCTCAAAATAAACCTTATCGGCCATTTCTGGATCCGTTTGAATAGTGGCAATATTAGGATTAACCAGAACAACTTCAATACCTTCTTCTTTCAAAGCTTTAATCGCTTGAGAGCCTGAATAGTCAAACTCACCTGCCTGAGATATGCGAATACCTCCTGAGCCAAGTAATAAAACTTTTTTAATATTGATAAGACTTGAAGCGCTTTTTTTTAGGTTTTCTTTTTCTAAAACAATTGCTTGATTATTTTTTGCTGGATCATTTGTAGAGATATCTGAGTATTGCATCTTAATCATTAAGGTTAAGTTGATTTAGGATATTGTAAACGGTTTGAAATGAAACTCAAGTTTTCTCTTTTATTCTCTACTATTATCATAGTAATGACTAAAAATAGTGAATAAAGCCAATATCAACAATATTAATCATACCATCTGTTTTTGTAGGGATAATCGCTCGATAATTTAAGGTTAAGGCATAATTTTTTGAAATACCATAGGCAAATCCCAAACCAACATTAGGTGCAAATTCAGAACCTTCAAGTTTAAGATTACCAGCCCCAACTAATAGATAAGGTGTTAATTTCGTTTTAGTTGGTAGAGAAAATATAGCATCAGCTCGCAAATAACTGCCTAATTTGCTTGTATTACCATCATCACTTCTTGCATAAAATAAAATACTGCCTGCTTTTAATGAAAAGTATGGGCTAAAAGAATAACCAAAGCTAAAAGTAAATTCAGGTGAATCATGATAACCTGTACCATTACTAAACATAGCACCAGCTGCTGGTGCTAAGAAAAACCCAACACGCTTAGTTTGTGTTTGTGTAACTTCATTTGTCTGATTTGCATAGGCATAGTTGATACTTAAACTGACTAATAAGCCTAACTGTAATATTTTTTTCATAGTGGTATGCTACCCCTTTTTTGTATTTAAGAATTCAGCTGATAATTTATAGCAAAATAAAAAGCAAAGCTACATTTTTAACAGAAAACTTATCACTAAAAACCAATATTAAACTAATTAATGTGCATTTAACCGTAAAATCACGGTATTTATCTTTTATCTAAATCATTAGGATTAACAGGCTAAAAAAAACAATATTTAAATAATAAAGGGGAATGCACTTATGAATTTTCACTATACTAAGCTTTTTAGTATTTTATCGAGTACTTTAATCCTATCAGCCTGCTTTAGCGATGGCTCTGGCGGTGATAATAGTAACAGTCATAATCAACCTGCAAGCTATACTGTATCGGATACAATTAGTAGTAGTCTATCTGAAAATATCGATGTAAAAATGGGGGTTTCTTTAATTCCAGATAATCTATCAATTGGTCTAAATAGCCAATATGATCATGCTGTTAGTTTAAATGATGAAAACACATCGAATCGTATTGTATGTAATCCGCTAAGCCAGCCTATTTCTGTTGGCGAAACTACAACCTTTAGTTGCCATACACCAAATAAAAGTGGTAGGCATATCATCGATGTACTGATAGACGGTGTTATTAAAAAGAAAGAAACCGTTACTATAATCGATCAAACACCTTGGAAACCATTAAAGCCAGCTCATAAACCATGGACACCATTAAAACCAGCTCACAAGCCTTGGGTACCGATTAGCCCACCAACCAAAATAGTTGAAATATATAACAGCTTCTCAAATACCACTATTTATCCTGTTATTGCAACGCCAACTAATGATGCTGATGAATGGTTACAAGCATACTTCAAGGTTAATAATCCTAAAACATCAAATAAAACATACGCACATAAATTTGTATATCGCGTCTATTTAAATGGTATACCACCTGGACAATCGATAAAAATTCGTATTCCATTTTATTCAGCTCTAACTAATGAAGATAACCAAGCTAATACAGTAGATAAATATATTGACTGGTGGAACGGTGCTAGAGTTAAACTATATGATGTACAGCCTCACCCTAATCAAGACCCAACAATACATGAAAACCCAATAACACCAAAGTCCCAATCTTTATGTGTATTATCTCAAGATGGCTCTAACTGCCTTACAAGCCAAGTATGGAAAAGTAAAGCTGCATTGCGTGATAATAATAGAGAACAATTATTAGAATTTTCATTAGCCGATGCAATTACAAGCCAAAATCCATATCAATTATTTTATGGAAATGTAGACTATGATATATCCTATGTAGATCATGTTTATCTGCCTGTTGCAATGGAACCTCTTAATAATCCATATATTGGCTATATTGGTACGATTAAAAATGACTTTGATCAAGCAATTACTAACTTTCTAAAATCAAGTTCAATTGGTGAAGGATGGCCTCATTTTCTTCTACCTACGCCAGGCCAAAGATTAAAATTACCTGGTACTTATAATGCACTTGCCTTAAATACCCATCAAGAAGATCCAAATGGTGTCCTTAGTCCAAAAGGGGCAAGTATTCAAAATATTTATAAATTATGGGCACTATGTGTGCCTAGTGGACACTTCAATACCTTATTACCAGATCATAAACAACCTACAGGTCAGTGCCCTTATCCTAATATCGATGGTAAAAATAACCTTCAACGAGTGTATGATTTCTTTAAAGCTAACTATACGCAATATAAAAACAATGCTTTATGTACCATGAAAAACGGTCAACACCGGATAACAGATACACCACATATTATGCTTGAACGTATTTATGGTTTTGTACCTTTTAACGATGACTGTAAAACGCCTAATGGTCAAAAAGATGTTGGAGCAAATGCACTATGTAAAACGCCTTCTGCAGAAGATCCTGACTCATCTAACCCAATTAAATGTACAAAAACTTATTTTGATATTCATAATAAATATGTAGCTTTAGAGTATTCAAAAGCAGGCAATATGATGTTTAATCCATATGTTCATTTGATTCATGATCAAGAATATCTTGGCATGAATGCCTATTCTTTTTCTATTGATGACGCATCAGGTAACATGCAAGAACTTGGTGACGGTATTATTATTAGTGTTGGTGGTAGTTTAGGCCTTGTCAATAAATTCCCATATAATAAACATCAAGCGATTAATGTTTCTGGAGGAACGCCCTATCAAAAGTATCCATGGATAACCCCAAAAGATAAAAATAAAGTAGTGTCAGGGGCTACATGGGATGCTTATGGTGCTTGTTCCACCGAACCTCTACCCGGTAAAACCTGTCCCACAAATAGAATGATGAAATTTCTATCACCCATACATGCAGGTGCTAAATTTGGGCCTTTCCCTGAATTACCTAGTAAACAAAGACCAGAATGGGTAACAATTACTGATGCTTATAAAACAATTGATAATGGCACATCAACTATCCATCACAGAATATATAAATTTAAAGTATTAACCATGCCTGTATGTAGTAATACCGACCAATCTGATTGCGAAATCAAAAAAGAAGATATCGAATCATTCTCTTGTTCTACCGATCAAGGCAAGGCATGTTCGAGTGACTTCAAACAATTTATGCTGTTACAAACACATTACGACCCAAATGGCAAAGTTAACTATGTCAATCTATCCTCACCACTATGCCCTCAAGGCTACCATATCCAGAGAATGCAGCATGGTTTCAACAACAAAGGGCAAAAAATGTACTACAATGTGTGCTACCTAGGTAAGCCTACACCACCGCCTACACCAACAGATTTTTATATTAATACTGGCGGCGGCTGGAATACAAAAGGTTTTGTCTGTGATTTAAGTAAATCTATAAATATTAAACAAAACTCACCTATACCCGTGCATTTTAATGGTAAAGCACCTTGTGATGTAAAAATCATAAATCCAAGTTTATCTTTCACGCTTAATAAGACAAACAATAAAGATAAACCATTAACGCTCACTAATTGTAGTGGTAGTTTATGTAAAAATATTAACATTGATAAGAAAACTGTTATTTTACCATCAATTTAATCATAGTAAAAAGTTACCCCTCCCCCTAAAAGGCGCTTATTTTATCTAAAAATAGGTGCCTTTTTTTATGCCTTTAAAAACCATTAAACATTGGTCTTTTTTAACATAAAAATTGAGATAAAACCAATCAAACCACAAATGACACCAACAATTGCAGGGCCTGCAACAACATTGATTTGATTAATCATAACTTCAGATGCAATCGGTGCAAAGCCACCGACTAATGCAAAAGCTAAATTATAACCAATAGCCACACCTGAATAACGTACAGAGGTTGAGAAAGCATCACACAAAATACGCATAAAAATCCCGGTTGTAACCGATGGAATCATGGCAATTAAAAGCATACCAACAAAAAATAACCCATTATTTCCAGAGGCAATACAATAAAACAGTGGGAAGCTAAATATCACTAATATAAAAGAGACAACCTGATATAAGCGTTTATAGTCAAGATAATCAGTTAAAAGACTTGAGATAAAAATAACACAAATATTAATCACCGCACTCGTAATAATAACAAATTGACTAAAGCTATAACTATAATGAAAATTACTCTCTAAATATTTAGGCACATAAAGTGAGACCATTACACCATTAAAAGCAACAATCACCACAGCAAAAATAGCACCTATCTGCATCATGGATTCTTTCGTTATTAGTGTTAGAAGGGGAAATTTTGTTTTTTTCTCCAAGGCTTTAAAAAGGGCTGTTTCATGCAATTTAGAGCGAATATAATAACCAACAAATGCAACTAAAGAGCCACTGATAAATGCTGCCCGCCAGGCATATTCACCAAATATTAGCCTTAAAATGATGCTCATAATATCACCGAGTAAAAAACCGATAAATACCATAGCAAACATAACACCTAAAGCTAAGCCACGGCGTGTGACTGACTCATAAACAAATACAATTGCCCCTGGTAATTCACCACCTAATGCAAACCCTTGGATGATACGCAATATCACAAATAAAATCGGTGCTGTAACACCAATTTGATGATAGGTTGGCATAATACCCATTAAGAAAACACAAGCTCCCATCAATAGAATCGTAAATGAAAAACTTTTCTTTCGACCGATATTATCTCCTAACCAACCAACGATAAAGCCACCAATAGGCCTTGCAATATAAGCGACTGAATAAACAGCAATTAAAATTAAATTTTTAATATAATCATTTTTGATATCAACAAAAAATACATTGGCAATTTGTTGTGAAAAAAGTATATATAAAATAAAGTCATAAAACTCTAACATCCCGCCTGTTCCGGCTAAAATAGAGATTTTAATTGGATTATCTTTTTGCATAAATATAACTCTTTTTAAAAATAGTTTATTGTCTTATCAACGATCGATATGACACATTGCTAGTGGATCAATTAATTGATCAAATTGATCACTACTAATAAATTTAAGCGCTTCATTTGCCTCTTTTAATGACATATCCTTTTCATAAGCATAATGAGCTAATTTCGATGCATTATCATAACCAATGGTTGGTGCTAATGCAGTGACAAGCATTAATGAACTCTCTACATAATGCTTAATTTTTTTCTTATTTGGCTTCATACCATCAATACAAAAATCGCTAAAATTAACCATACTATCTGCAAGCGTGTTAATCGATTGTAAGATATTAAAAATCATCATTGGTTTATAGACATTCATCTCTAATATCCCACCAGCGCCGGCAAAGCTTGTTGCCACATCATAACCTAATACCTGTGCAGCAACCATCGATAAAGCCTCACACTGAGTTGGATTAACTTTACCTGGCATAATCGATGAACCCGGCTCATTTGAGGGAATAATGATTTCATAAAAACCAGCTCTTGGCCCACAACTTAAAAGACGAATATCATTAGCAATTTTATATAATGAACAAGCAAGCGTTTTTAATGTTGCTTGAAGCATAATAAGTGCATCATGTGCCCCTTGCGTTGCAAATTTATTTTTTGCACTGACAAAAGGTAATTTGGTTATTTGAGCAATTTCTTTGGCAACTTTTTTGGCAAAATCTTTATGTGTATTAATGCCTGTACCAACCGCTGTACCGCCTAATGTTAATTGGTACACATCACCTAATGCCCAGTTAATTCGATTAATATTATCATCTAACATGGCTACATAGCCTGAAAATTCTTGCCCTAACGTTAAAGGAACTGCATCCTGCATATGTGTTCTGCCGATTTTAACAATATTTTGCCAACTTTTTGCCTTTTTATTCAAGCTTGAACGCATTTTTTTTAATGCTGATAAAAGCTTATGTTTAACTGCTAAAACAGAAGCAATACACATACCCGTTGGGAAAGTATCATTTGATGATTGTGACATATTAACATGATCATTGGGATGAATGGGCGCTTTTGAACCTAATACACCACCCGCTAACTCGATGGCTTTATTTGCAATAACCTCATTCACATTCATATTAAATTGTGTACCAGAGCCTGTCATCCAAACATATAAAGGAAAATGCTCATCAAGCTTCCCATCAATCACTTCATCAGCTGCTTTAAGTATTAAGTTTTGATTTTTTTTGCTTAATAACCCTAATTGACAGTTAACGATTGCTGATGCCTTTTTTATTATGCCCATAGCCACAATCATCTCTTTTGGCATATGATCACGACCAATTGAAAAATGATGTAATGAGCGCTCAGTCTGTGCACCCCAATATTTCGATTGATCTACTTGTATTTGACCAATGCTATCCGACTCTGTACGCAACTTTACTTTTTTAGTCATCCATCTACTCCTTCACCAATGTAAAATTCATCCTAAATAAATATTTTATCTATCAAATAATAGAGTTGCCCATTAAGTTTATAAATATAAATTAGTTAAAAAGTGTAAAAAATCTTTTTTACAAACCGGTAAATTTTAGGAATACCTTAATTGAAATAACTTAGCCATTGCTTGATTTTAATAGCGCTCTCAGATAGGATTGCCTTGATTAATAATATAAATACTATTTTGCACTTTAAAAGGTCTTATACGTTATGCCATTAAAAATGAGAAATGCTGCCAATCATCTAATAGAAGTAGCATCCGATCTATTTGCTAAATACGGTTTTGATAGCGTTTCAGTTCGCCAAATTGCCAAGGCATCTGATTTAAATATCGCTTCTATTTCATATTATTTTGGCAGTAAAGATGAACTTTATGTTGCTTGTGCAAAAGACTTAGTACGTTATCTTTTAGAGAAAATAGAAGCCTTTAATGAAAAGGACTACCCTGATGCAAATGAACGCTTAAATGCTTATCTAAAACAAAGAATTGCAACCTATCTTGATCCAAGGGCTTCAATCATTTTTAATCTATATTTACGTGAAAAACTCACACCCACTAAAGCCTATGATATTATCTTTAAAGCCATCGATGAGCTAGCAAAGCAAAGCTATGATTTATTTAAACAAACATATGGACATTTATCTGAGTATGAATTGATTACTAAACATTTAGGCCTAAGTGGTTATTTATTACTTTTAGTAACATCAAAAGAAAAGCTATTCAATGACTTAAATATAAAAAATGACACTCAAGCTATTGATATTATCTTTGATCAATTAAATCAGCTATTTCTTAAATAATTATCTTTGATTATTGTATATTTCATATTATAAAACTTATATTTTTTCAAATTGATATTTTATTCGCTTATGCAAAATTTTTTGAATAAATCTTTATAAAAAAATAACTTACAAACATTTGTTTCATGCTAATTTTTTTAACTGTCAGCGCATATATTGATCATTTGAGCATAAAAAATACATTATTTCTAAAAATTTGAATATTTTTTAATGATTTTTAGAAATATTTGCAGTATCGTTTAACAAGTAACGGACTACATCAATCATATTGCAAATACAGCAACTATAAACACCCATTATCACAACAATTACAAATAAAATAAGATTTCAATATAAAATAAACATTAAATATTGATTTATTATCTTATACAAGGTAATAAATATTAATTTTTAAAATTATTTTTGCATTGCATCACAATTAGTTATAAAATAAATCTTATTTTTTAGTGACAAATATATTTTTATTTATTATATTGGCCTTGCTAAAGGAAATTTAGTTAATAGAAATGGAGTTAATATTATGAAAAAAACATTAGGAATTGTTATTGCTAGTCTTGCTTTATCATCAACTACTGCATTTGCAGGTTTAGAGCTAAGCGGAGATGCAAGTAAATATAACAGTAATACCGTTAGCGTTTCATGCAAAAATAATGTTGGTAAAGTAGCAACGTTACCTGCTATTACAAACCAAGATGTTCCATGGTTTTTAGTCCAAGGTACTTTCTTATCAGGTGCTAATTCGGGTCACTGTACATTCACCTATACAAAGACTAACGCTTATATGGGAGAAGGCGATGTTTCTATTAGTGGCGATATGCAGCAAGGTAAAGTAAGTGATGTAAAACAGGGTGATGGATTTACTGTAACTGTTGCGCCAGATCAAACTAACTATCATGCAAAAGTGATCATTTCTGTTTCATAGACAGTCATCAGATATAAGTATTTATTTTTATAAAAAATTTTACCTTAAAAATAATAAACTAAAATATAATAAGGATTGACAGTGAAATTATATTTTAAATTTTTATTTTATTCTTTTATTTTATTTATTTTCAATGCAATAACTACTAACGTTTTTGCAAGTGCCTATCAAGTCTTTGAACAAGATGCCAGAAGCCTTGGTACTTATCATGCCGGTAGTTCAGCAACTGCAAATGATGCATCTACAGTATGGTATAACCCAGCTGGCATGACTAATTTAGAGTCACAACAGTTTAGTCTAGGTAGTGAATTTGTTAATACTCGAATTATTTATGATGGTACACAAACAAATGTTGGCCAGATTACTTCAACTACGCCTCAGCCAGTGAATAATCTTGACGGTGGTACATTTACTCCTGTACCTAATTTTTACTATGTTTTCCCTTATAAACAGTGGGCATTTGGTGTAGGTATTGTTGCACCTTTCGGTGCAGAAACTAATTATGGTAATGGCACTGCATTACAATATTCTGGTACTAAAACTCAATTACAAACAATTGACTTTATTCCAGCAATTGCCTTTAAAGTTAATGATTACCTCTCTTTTGGTATTGGTGCTGATATTACCTATGTTAGGGGTGAATTTGATAATTCTTTTGCTTATATCAATGATAGCTTTGCCCCTACCAATATTTATGTAACAAATCGCGGTGATGACTGGACTTTTGGTACTCATATTGGAACCTTAGTTAATATTAATAAAAACAATCGTATTGGGTTAGTCTATCACTCAAAAATGACGGCCAATTTAACTGGCTACACTAAAATGTCTGGTGATACTTCAGGTGTGACGATTATTGGCTCACCTACATCAGGCTATAACTTTAGTACACAAATTATCCTACCTGCATGGTGGGACTTAGGTTATTATTCTCGTTTAAGCGATCGACTTTCTCTAATGGCTTCGGTTATTTACACTCAATGGAACTCAGTTCAACAAACCGAATTAAAAAATGTAGTCACACCATTTGGTACTTCATATCAAAATGTTCTCATTATTCAAGATTTTAAAAACACTTGGAACTTCTCACTTGGTGCTACTTTTGATATAACACCAAAATGGCAAATTAAAGCAGGTGTTGGTTATGATATGACTCCGACAACAGATGAGTATAGAAATATACAAATACCTGATCAAAACCGCTTTATTTTAGCAACAGGTATTGAATATACACCAATTGAATCATTAACGATTGCATTATCTTATGCACACTTCTTTGTTAAAGATGCATCGATTAATGTGACCCAAGAAATTACTGGCACTTTCCAAACAACTAATGGCACAGTTAAGTCCTCTGCTGATTTAGTCGGTTTACAATTAATTTGGAGAATATAGATAATAACTAAAAATTAACTACTAACAAATCGATCGATTAATGCTTTTAGATGTTGTGCATCTGTACCACAGCAACCGCCTATGATTTTAAGTTTTGCGTAATTTTGTAATTGATAAATATCATCTGCAAAATCACAAGGACTATCTGCCTCAGGGGAGGTTAGTTTTAATAGCGCCTCAGGTGGCTTTGAAGAGCCATTAGCTTTAATCCCTATAATATAACCAGCTAACTTTGGATTTTCTGATAATACTACTTTAGCAACACTTGGGTGTGTACAACCAATAATATAACCAATGGGCTTTCTATTCGTAGCATTTTCAATTTCATCAATTAATTGATTAATGGACATACCATCAAGTAACGCCCCTTCTTTATTTAAGACAAACCCAACGCTATAATCACAATTTGTTTGACTGGCTGCAATTGCAGCACCAATGCACTCAACTCCCCCAGGCATTGCTGCAATAGAGATTAAATCTACGCCAGCAGTAACCACTGCATTAATTTGTTCGCTATGATAATTAATCTCAGCTTCTAAATCCGTTATTTTATCAGGGGTAAAACCTGCAAACTTAGGTCCAATCGGTGCCGTAATAACTATTTTTTCTGCAAAGTCTTTATATTCGCTACTAATAGATCGAACAAAGTCTATGCATTTTTGATTAATCAGATTGATATAAGCTAAATCATCTTGAAGAGCTAAACGTTGACAGTGTTCCTTTGATGCTCTAAATGTTGGTGCATTTAATATAATTGGTACATTCGCTGAGATAGCAACTTCAATATCTCTACGATAAAGCTCTCTTAATGCATCTTTGCCCTTTTGTGTTTCTAATAAACGAAAAATTGACATTTCTTTATCTAAAGGTAAGTTCCAACCATACTCAACTCTTGTTTCCATTGGACCATCATAAAAAATATAGTCATATATTTTTAATAAGTTTGATAACTTCATGTTACACCCCACTTCGATATAATATGATACTTGATAAAATAAGGATTCCGCCACCAATAGCAATGAGTGTTGCTGTTGTTAATAAGCTTAAACTATTTGCACTTAAGCCTGTAATGATCCAAGCAACTGCCATTACAGAGCCTGAAATACCCATAACCCAGCCCTGTAATTGATCATTCACTGCATTAGAGAATAAAGTTAATAAGCTTGAAAATGCCATCATGTCAAATACAGCAATGAATACGGCAAGTGGCCATTGTAATAATTCAACTGTAATCATAGCTGAGACTAATTGTAAAAATCCGGTTAAAAATAGTGTAATAATCGCGATTGATCTAGGTTTAAAATAACGTAATGCCAGCGGTATACCAATTAAAATACCTAAAGCAAAGCCTAAGCCAAGCATACCTTGTAATGCGCCTAACTGCCAATTTGAATAATGATGTACATATTTCATATGCACAATAATAAATTGAAAATAAATACTAAAGCCAACTTGCATTAATAGAAAAACTAACGCTAATCTACAAATCGTTTTATGATAGAAAGCCTCTATAAAGATTTGTATTGGTCTTATTAATGACAATTTTTTGTGACTGACAACAACATGAGTATCTTTAAAAAAGAACAACCAAATAACGGCAATTAATGCTAAAGTAGCGGCAACAATAAATGGTGTTGCATAATTAAACCACCCAACTAGCGCCTGATCTGACATCACTCCCCCAATTAATGGCCCTAAGACCACACCAACGCTATAGCTCATTGAGATTAAAGCCATATTTTTTGCTTTATTCTTATTAGTACTAATATCAGCAATACAGGCTTGTGCAATTGGCTGACTTCCTGCAGCTAAGCCTGATAAACCTCTACCTAAAAAAAGCAACCATAAGCTTTGTGCTAGAACACCTACTGCCATTAAACAAAAACTTAATGATATGCCAAACATACAAATAAGTAAGACCCTTTTACGCCCCCAAACATCAGATAAGTCACCCATAAAAGAGGCACCAAAAAACATACATAAAGGATATAGCATATAACCAAGCCCTAAATAAAAATGACGTAAGCTGCCGGTCGCATCTATTGGTAAAACGGGACTATTGGCTGCTGTAAATAATGCAGCAAGTGTTGGATAAACTAAGCCAAAGCCTAACGCATCGATTATAATTGCAAAAAAACACGGCGCAATTTTTTTTAACATCATCATCCTTTGAGTTGTAATCAATCTCTAAAACTATCTACAAAATAAAAGTTTAATTCAGCCATTTCAATAAGGATTAATCTTTAGTCAATAATTTTTTTCTCATGCAAGCGCCATCAAACTAAGTTATTCACTAATCATATGGTTAGTTAAACTAAATATAAAAAAATAAAAAATCCATTAAAATCATAATTAATTAGCGAAAAACTATAAATTATGTTTAATATAACTAACCTTAAATTCCGTTATTAATATGAAAAATTTAATTCGATTTGATAAACTACGACAATTATGTTGTATCTTATTACCTAGCGCAAGTATTGCTTTTATAACACACCAAGACTTCTGGTTATTAGCAGCCTTTTATGCTGTTTGTAGTATTATTCCCTACTCAGAGCATAAAAACTTAAAATTTGCCTTATTGATGTTAGTTGGCTTATTTCTAGCGACAGAAGTACTGTCTTATTTAATCATTCAATACCCACTTATATTTATCATAAGCTTAGTTATTATTGGTTTTATCATCAGTGTTATTGAAAAAAATAAACCATCCTATCGCCCAATTAGTGCCTATTTATTTATTGGACTTATCTATTCTAGTTTTGAGATTAATCATTACTTTATACATCGAAGTTTAGATGTTATAAGCCTTATTTTTCTATTAAGCTTAACAAGCTTATTTTTAGGTATTTTATTTGAAACACATCATACACAGAAATTAGCAATTAGTTTTAAACTAAAAAAAACAGATTCACTAGATTATTTAGCTTATCCAACTGTCTTAATGATAACACTTGTTTTATGGTATCTCTTTAACATACCACAACCACAATGGTTTATTTGGTCGGCATTAACCGTTACAAGCCTAAATATCGATCAAACACATCAAAAATTGATCAAACGACTTAAAGGAGCATCTATTGGATTACCACTTGGCATCATCAGTATTTTTATAATTCAATTATTATGCGCACCATACAGCCATCTTCTGCAATTAATACATTACCTTAGCTTTATGGGTATCATTTTAAGTTTAAGAGCATTTAAACACTATATTCATGGTTTTGCCGTGCGTTGTTTTTTTATTAGCCTTTTTGCCAGTGATTATTTTATTTCAATTAGCTTAAATCGTATTTGTGATGTCCTATTAGGCGGACTCATTGGCTATTCTTTAAGTTATAGCTTAAATCATCTTAAATTGTTGCAAAAACACATTTATTAAAATTACATTTGTTTAATATGAATCAAATATTTATGATTTATTTTTTTGTGATTATTTTATAATAACGCTATTTATTTTTATAACTGATCTATGCTAGCTTAATTTTTGGTTCGATTGTTTTTTAATCAAAGTTAACGCTATAAGTTTAGATTAAGCATCGGACAGATCAAAAGGAATTTTAATCGACTAAACAACAAGGAGTCTTAAAAAGATGAAAAAGTTATTAGCGGGTGCAATTGGCTCAATACTATGCTTAAGTGCAACAGGGTTTGCCTCAGACTTAAGTTTTACAGTGAAGTTAAAAGATAATGCTAATATCAATTCGATTAATGCATTAGATACTTCAAGCCTTCAATCGATTGCCAAGCTTAGCAATGTACAAAAGCAAAATAATCAATATGTCTTTGTTTTTAAAACCAATGATAATGCACAGTCATTAAGCACAAATAATGCCAACACACAAGAAGCTGATAACTTTCATAAAGCCATGGAAATTACACGAGCATTACAAAAAGATGACTCAATTGAGTATGCTGTTTATCGTGGTATTAAAATGAAAGCAATTGGTCTAAACCCACCTAATTTAGTCGTTAAAGATGCAACGATTTCAGGTTCAGGTAGCCGTTGGGATGAACAATGGGATATGCATGGCCCATATAGTGTTCATGCAGATAGCGCATGGGATCAACTGAAAAATAAAAATCTCTCTGATGTAACTGTTGCTATTACCGATACTGGTATTGCGTCTAATGCACCGACTGACATCAATAACCGAGTCATTCGAGGATTGTATTTTAGTCAAAGTGGTTCAGAGCCTGTCACCTTTACCAATGATCCAACAGATCATGGTCCTGGTAGTGGTTTCCATGGTACACATGTTGCTGGTACCATTGGTGCTCAAGGTCCAGTTGTCCTTGGTGTTACAGCTAAAGCACCTTCGGTTAAATTAGTAGCCGTTAAAGTATTAAGTGATAGTGGCTCTGGTAGTTTTGATGCTGTTGATGCTGGTGTTGAATGGGCAGTTGGTGCAAATCCAGGTTACGATATGATTCCAACAAGTGCACCTGTTAATGAACATCCAGCACAAGTTGTTAATTTATCTCTTGGCGCACAGAAACAACCATGGACTAGTGATAAAGATTGGAATACATTTGCTCAAGAGTATTGTAAAAAATGGCAATATGTTGTTGATGCAGCTCATCAACATAATGCAACTTTAGTAATTGCTGCAGGTAATGGTAACTACTTTGGTCCAACTGATGTCTCTGAATCTTTACCTGCCGGCTGTACTAGTGGTGACTCTGTGATTGTCTCAGCAACAGGTCCAGAAGGTGAAATGGCATTTTACTCTAATACGGCCAATAACCCAAAAACTGTTGGTAATAACTTCCCAGTCAAAGCACCTGGTGGCAATGACTCAGATCGCAAGCACACTGAAAAAGAAATTTTATCAACGATTAATAACGGCTATGGCTTTATGCAGGGTACTTCTATGGCAACACCTCATGTTGTGGGTGTCGCAGCATTAGTTTACGCTGTTAATAGCGGTATTAATTATCAAGATGTACAGAAAAAACTACAGTCTAGCACAACTGACGGTATATTAGATGCATCAATTGCTGTCAATTAAAAAATATTAAAAAAAGCGGGGGGATAAATTATTTTTCTATTCAATTACAACTTGATAAAAACATATCCACTAAAATTCACTACACTTAACTTACATAATGTACGATTGATGTGTAGATAAGGAGTTTTTTGATGAGTTTGACATTCCAAGAGATAAAAAATAATCAAACTGTACCTGTGATTATTGCCAATGAATTAGGCATTGTAACTTTTGTCAATGATCAATTTAGCCATGTATTTGGTTGGCGCTATGATGAAATTGAAGGTGAACCATTAACGTTAATTATTCCTGAGCATTTACATGATGCCCATCATCTTGGATTCGCCCGCTTTATTACAACAGGTAAAGGCAGTATTTTAGGACAAGCATTGGATTTATTAGCTGTTAATAAAAATGGCGATGAATTTAACGCAGAGCATGTGATCTGTGCTGAAAAAATAGATGGTCAGTGGCATGTTGCCGCAACGATTACACCTTATAAGTAGATATCTATGAATAGGGAAACACTCAAAGTTCTCAGTAATCTACAAAATACCTTAAGTAATGTAGAGTTAGCTTTTAGTATTATTAATGAAGCAATTTGCTGGGTAGATGCAAAGTGGCGAATTCAGTGGTGTAATAAAACATTTGATACACTAACACAAAAACCACATATACTCGTACTTGGATCAAATTTTAATGAGATTATTAACTTAAAAAAAGATGATCAACCATTTTTTTTAGAACAGTATCTACATAATCAAAAGAAAAAAAACCTCAATGACTTAAAATTAGAGTGCCAAATAGAACTTAATCAAGACCAATTAATTTATGAAATTACTTATAAAGCAACCACTGTTTTAAATGATATTCCAGTATCTGTTATCGTACTAAGAGATATTACTCAGGAAAAAAACTATCAAAGAAAGCTTGCCCTTGCAGAAAGACAAGCGGGTATGAAAGATATGGCCAGTAGTGTATTACATAATATCGGTAATGTATTAAATAGTATTATTACCTCAATCACTATGATTAATAAACAACTTAAACAAAACAAATCACCGCAATTAATTCAATTAACACAATTTTTAGAGGATAATAAAGGAAAGTTAGGCCCTTTTTTTTCAGAAGATATAAAAGGTAAACATGTATTAGAATACTTATATGCTTTATCACAAAATTTAGCTAGAGAACACTCTGAAATAGAAAAATATATCCATCAATTAACCAAACATGTCACACATGTAACACATATCGTTAAAGCACAAAATGCTATGTCAAAACTTGGCGGTGTTGCTGAAGAGATTAAATTAGAAGATATTATTTGTGATGCCTTAGCCATTAACCAAGTGATGATTAAAGCATCCAATATTCATGTAACTCAAGAAACCGGTGAAGTCAAAACACCTATTTCTGATCAAGTCAAAATCATGCAAATTCTAGTTAATTTAATTAAAAACAGTATTGAAGCATTGAATGAGTGCAATGAAAGTTCAAATAAACAACTCATAGTAAACCTTAAACATAAAAATAAACATACCTTTCAAATTTATGTCAAAGACAATGGCATAGGATTAGATAAAACTAAGGTTAAAAATTTATTTAAAGCAAATTTTACCACTAAAAGGCAAGGTCATGGATTAGGGCTGCATGCATCAGCCATTGCAGCAAAAGAACTAGGTGGTGCTTTATATGCTAATAGTGATGGTGTTGGCAAAGGTATGACAATGATATTAGAACTACCTTATGAAATACCTAAAGATAAATATACTATAATTAAAAATTTGTAATATATAGTTTTATGATTAATCAAGAGGTAGATTGTGAATAAACCAAGTTACAGGGTTATTGTCATTGATGATACCGCATCGATTCATGATGATTTCAAACAAATATTTTCACCGACAGATCATGATAGTGATCTCAACCAACTTGAAAATTTAATCTTTGAAAAGAATAATACAACACAAACTAAAGTATTACCCTTAGTCGATATTCAAATTGATTCAGCCTATTCTGGCGAAGAAGGCATTAAGCTTGTCAAACAGGCAACTAAAAAAACAATACCCTATTCAGTCGCCATTGTCGATATTCGCATGCCAGGTGGTATTGATGGTGTACAAACAGCCGTAGAGTTATTACAAATAGAGCCTAATTTACAAATTGTTTTTTGTTCAGCTTATTCGGACTATGACTGGGAAGATATGATTACTATCTTAAAGTCACCTGAACGCTGGATAATCCTTAAAAAACCATTTGAGGCCATTGAAGCACAACAGTTAATTTTGTCACTCTGTGAAAAATGGCTATTATTACTCGATATGAAAAACCAAATTGAATCACAAACGCTTGAGTTAAAAAAACAAATCTACCAGCTAAACCAAGCAAAAGAAGAAATTAATTTTTTAGCCTATTATGATTCATTAACTCAACTACCTAACCGGTTGTTTTTTAACGAGCTATTAAAAGATAGTATTGCGCAAGCCAACCATAATAACACATTGGTTGCTTTATTTTTTCTCGATATTGATAATTTCAAAAAAATCAATGATACTTATGGTCATAATGTTGGTGACAAGCTACTAGCTAAGATTGCTCAACGCTTAAAAAAGTCATTACGTAAAAATGACATACTAGGACGCTATCATTCAGAAGTTAAAGATCATCCCGTTGTCTGTTCTCGCTTAGGTGGTGATGAATTTGTTATCACTTTTAAGAATTTAAACCATGGCTATGATGTCTTAACCATTGCCCAACGAATTAGTAATGCCATTTCAAAACAGGCTTTTTCAATTGGTAAAAAAAATCTTATTATCAGCACAAGCATTGGAATTGCAGTATATCCTATCGATGCTAAAAGACCTGATACTTTATTAAAAAATGCTGATATTGCCATGTATCAAGCTAAAAACAGTGGTAAAAATCGCGTTGTGATGCATAACAAAAAACTCAATAATAAAATTATTCATAAACATGCGATGATTCAAGATATCCATCAAGGATTAATAAAAAATGAATTTTTTGTTGAATACCAGCCTAAACTTTCACTTAAAAATAAAGAGATTGTTGGTGCTGAGGCTCTTGTAAGATGGAAGCATCCTAAAAAAGGTTTGTTAATGCCAGGCAGCTTTATTAATGTTGCTGAAGAATCTGATTTGATTGTGCATTTAGATCAATATGTTTTAAAAGAAGTATGTCAACAAATTCAACTATGGCATAAAAATAAACTGCTAGAAAATATTCGAATCTCTGTTAATGCTTCAGCACGATTTTTAAGTGAAGAACACTTTGTTAGTATTATTAATAATATGCTAACTCAATACAAAATTTCACCACAAAATTTAGAAATTGAAATTACAGAGTCTAAATTGATTCAATCTTATGATGATATTCTTAAAAAACTAACGGATATACGCAAAATTTTAGGTGACTCACTTAAGGTATCTGTTGATGATTTTGGTGTTGGTTATTCATCTTTAAGCTACTTAAATGAGCTACCTGTAGATATTGTTAAAATTGATCGTTCCTTCATATCAAAAGTCGCTACAAATGACGACAAACAGCCAATCATCAAGGCAATTATTGAACTATCACATGCGCTAAATTATCATGTAATTGCCGAAGGCGTTGAAAATCAAGTACAATATGATTTCTTAAAACAGCATCAATGCGACTCAATGCAAGGCTATCTTTTATCAAAGTCAATGCCGCCTGATGACTTTGTCGAATTTATTAAAAACTGGCAACACCAACCTTCTAACTTAAAAGAATAGTTTATTATTAGGTACTTTTTTATTTTATAAGCCTAATCTATCGCTTAAAATAACAACTTATTTAAACGATTTAACTGATCTTATTTATGGATATTATTGATCAAGCACAACGCCAAAAAGCATTAGATATTAGCCAGTCCTTTATCGTTCAAGCACCAGCAGGCTCAGGTAAAACAGAATTACTATCACAACGATTTCTAACACTTTTAAGTGCCGTAAAAAAACCTGAATCCATTATTGCCATTACTTTTACCAATAAAGCTCAATCTGAAATGCACCGACGCATTATTGAAGCGTTAAGCTTAGCTAAGGCAAATAAAATACCCCTAGATAAGCATAAGAAAAAAACCTATGATTTAGCACAAAAAGTACTACTTCAAGATCAAAAATACAACTGGCAATTATTAGAAAACCCTAATCGACTTTCAATTACAACGATTGATGCACTCTCACTGAAACTAACGATGATGATGCCTGAAAGATCTCAATTTTTAACCAACGTTGAAATTGCACAGGATATCAATACAATCTATCGTCAAGCCATTGATATGATGCTAGAAGAAATTAACTTACAACACCCTAAATACCAACAATTAAATAACGTATTAAATCATTTAGATAATAATTTAACTCAATTTTATGATCTTATTATTCGTATGCTTATAATAAGAGAGCAGTGGTTACAAGCGCTAGTTAATGCCAATGAACAACTACGAAAATCAACCTTAGAAAATAATTTTGCTCAAATAATAAAAACATATTTAACTGAACTTTATCAATACTTAGAACCCTATCATGACGACTTAGAAGATTTATCTAGCTATGCAGCTAAGAATCTTGCCATTGATATGGAAAATCAAAAACTTTCAGTAGACTTAGATAATTTAAAACGATGGCAATTTTTAATTAACCATTTACTTATTACCAAAGATAATACTTTAAAAAAACGTCTGACTAAAAATGATGGCTTTCCCACATCAAGCACCAAAAAGGATGAAAAGGCTCATCAAAAACAACAAAAATCAAAACTGTTAGATATCTTAAGTGTATTAGGTGAGTCCGACGATGTTAACAGGTTAATCGAACTGTGTACTGATTTAAAATCGATTTCATTAATCTATGACCCAAGTCAATGGCAAATACTTACAGATATCATTGATATATTACTCTTATCGGCACAGTACCTTTACCTTAAATTTTCTCAAAGTCACAAGGTTGACTTTAGTGAAGTTGCAATTAAAGCAATTACAGCATTAGGTTATAAAGATGATCCAACTGATTTAATGCTATATCTTGATTATGCAATTGAGCATTTATTAGTTGATGAGTTTCAAGATACTTCTAAACTACAGTATGAACTCATCAAATCACTAACCTGTGGCTGGCAACAAGGTGATGGACGTAGCTTATTTTTAGTTGGTGATCCGATGCAATCAATTTACCGCTTTCGCCAAGCTGAGGTTGAATTATTTTTAAATGCTAAAGATGGTATTGGTGATCTCTTATTAACCCCACTGTATCTTCAATGTAACTTTAGATCAGATAAAACAATCATCGATTGGGTTAATCATACCTTTAGGCAAATTTTTCCTAAAGTTGATCAAAAAGCATTCGGTGCAATTAGCTATCACCCATCAGAAGCTGTCTTTCAACATCAACAGCAATCGAATATTTCATTAGTTAGCATTGCGAATGATCATCGTGAAGCAGAAAAAATCATTGAAATTATTAAACAACACCAAGTAACCAGCCCAAAAATAACTATTGGTATTTTAGCCCGCTCAAGAAATCATCTTAATCAAATTATTCAACAATTAAAGTTAGCCAATATTCCTTACAACGAAACAGAAATTGAATCATTGTATCACTTAGCGGTAATCGAAGACTTACTGGCATTATTAGAAGTTATTTTATCTCCAGCTGAAAAATTAAGCTTAACAAAACTACTCACTTCTCGCTTATTTGGTATCGACTTTAATCGCATTGAATTATTATTAAAGGAGTTTGATGAGTCTTCCTATCATAGCATTAGCTATTATCTATTCAATTCAACAATAACTGACTTAACCCTAAGCGATCACTTTAAAGATCAACTATTAATGCTGAATAAAGCGATAAATGAGCGATTTAAACTACCCTTATCGATAGTATTACATAATCTATGGCTGAGTTTAAATGGGCCTAGTTATTATCCGAAAAATCAACTTGATGAGATCGAAAAATTCTTTGAACTACTATCTAGCTTTGAAGATTGTGGTCATCTAATCGATAAACAAGCCTTTTATCAACAATTGAAAACTTTACGCTCTTCTAAATGTTCAGATGCAAGCATTGATGTTATGACCATTCATAAAGCAAAAGGCTTAGAGTTTGATATTGTTATCCTACCGGGATTAAATAAAGCACCCAAAGCTAATGACCATCAATTATTAAACTATGATTATTACCATGATGATAATCATCAGTTTCGCCTATTACTGGCAAGTAAAGCACATCGTTGGCAAAAACATGCCAATGCCTTTTATCAACTAATTACCGATAATAATAACCGACGTCTAGCTTATGAGACTGATCGCTTATTATATGTTGCTGCCACTCGAGCAAAGTCCTATCTTTATTGTTTTGCAGCTTTTGATATTGACCATGTTAAGGCAAATAAACGCTCTTTTTTTAGCTCGCTTTATCCTGCAACAGCTAATCATTGGCAAGCTGATCAATCCAATAAAGAATTAAGTCAAATAAATCATCAAAATCAAATATTTCAACGCAAATTATTACAAGCAATAAAGCCACCAACTTTAATTCCATTAGATCATGATAATCTTAATGAAAATAATCTACCTGAGCCTTTTGATATTTTTAAACTAGAAGGTCAAATACTCGGTAATACTATCCATTATTTATTAGAGCAATTAATAAAACAACAAGCTTGGTTAGCTTACCCCAATGAAACTTACCTTAATCATTTAATCACGACACAACTACATCTTGCTGGTATTGAAAAAACACAGGCTTTAATATTAAAAGAAATCATTCATCAAGCAGTAGGTAATACATTAAATAATAAAAAGCTAAACCAATACTTTTCTCAAGCAAAGCAAATCTTTTGTGAATATAGCTTATATCATATAGCACCAACATTTAAAGAGAAGCTTCAAAAGTCAATTATTGATTTACTTGTAATAGATAAACAAAATAATATCGTTATTATCGATTATAAAACAACACATTATAATAATGATAACAATGATTCGCTTGATAGATTTATCAGTGACGAGATTAATCAGCATAAAGATCAAATAAAACGTTATCATTACTTAATAAGAGAGCATTTATCTAATCAATCGATTAAAACCTTTCTTTATTTCCCTATCTTAGATCATTTAGAGTCAATTTCGATATAAATAAATTATACATCCAATGATTTGGATGTTTTTATAATTATGCGTCTTGTTATAAAGCAAATAATGCTACCAACAATTGCTAATACTATAAAAACTAACATCCCATCGTTCATATTCGCTTTTGATAAGCCAATATTCGCATCAATGCTTATATGCGAAGATATTAAACCTGCAATCTTACCGCCTAAGCCAATAGTGACAAGCCAAATCCCCATATAGAGTGATACATACTTTGGTGGTGCAATTTTGGTCACTAGAGATAAACCAATTGCCGAAAGTGATAACTCACTAATTGCTAACATTAAAAAACCAACAACAATAATAATAGCAGGTATCTTATGATCGCCTGGAGACGTTGCAATTGAGAAATAAAATAAAATAAACATTAAAGTCATAATCACAAAAGCAACGTTAAACTTATCGATATCATTGACAGGAATTCCGCGTTTACCAAAGCTTAACCAAATCTTACCCATTACAGCACCAAAAAGTAAGACACCTAATGATTCAACACTTAAAAATTGCGAATTATTAATCGTAATACCAAAAAGGCTATGATCGACACAATGGGCAATAAATAATAATATTGATATAAAAATCTGAAAATATAATGCCCAATAAAGAATTGATAATAAATAAAAAATACCTGCAACAATCACTTGGCGCCAATACTTCTTCTGAGCAGATATTACCATGATGGCAACGGCTAAAACTGCCGCTAATAAAATAGCTAAGTTCGCAATATCAGGATGTCTTAATAATGCATAAACAATGCCAATATAAACGATAATAATAATTGCTGTTGCCAACACTTTCTTAAATGTTAATTTTACATCACTGATATAGCTTTTAAGTATAAAAAAGCCACTTAAAAGTAATAACAACATAAAAATCGACACAGCAATGCTTGAATAAAAAGGTGCTGAAAATCCATAGGCATTCTTTAGCGCAGATGCAACAAAAAGTGCAAAAAATGAACCTAAGTTAATGCCAACATAAAAAATATTAAAACCAAAGTCACGATGACTATCTGATAAACCTGAGCGATCATAAAATCTGCCAATAAATGATGAAATATTCGATTTAATCAACCCTGTACTAATCGAGATAAATGCTAGACCTAAAAACATCATATTTTCATTGGTTGATAATGCCAAAATACTGCTGCCAATAATCATAAATATCGAACCTAGAAAGGCAGCACGATAATAATTGATTAACTTATCTGCAATATAGCCACCGACAAGTGCTGAAATATAAATCATTGCAAGTACAGTACCAACTAATGATGCACTGACATGTTGAGAGATACCAAAGCGCTCAATTAAAAAGAAAATTAATAATGACTGAATGACATAATAACCATAGCGCTCACCAAATTCAGTTAGGCTTGCTATGGTTAAGACTTTAGCTTGATCACTGTTTTGACTCATTAGTTTTATTCATTGTTATACTTTACACTATGCTCAATCATAGGATTAATTGATCTAAATAGCAATCTTAAGCTTCAAATGACAAAAATAAGCAAACCACAATTACATAAATAAAATATAATTATTTAATTAAAAATAAAAATTAAAATATTTATAATATAATAATTTAACTGCGTTTTTGCAGACATGGAAAATGTTTGATTATTTAACTATACTTTCAAGTACTTCTTTAAACGTTGGAGTAGGCTTAAATGAAACTAAACCACAAATTACTGATTTTATTTTTAGTACCTCTATTAATTGTTGGTTTATTAAGCTTAAGTGGACTTTTATGGTCACGTTATCATTTTACCAATACCGTTACAATTGACACATCTAAAGTCCAAGCTGCATTAGAGATGGAGATTAATGATAAAGAAGCGTTTAAAAATGTGATTGATTATCTAGCTTATCGAGATAAACAATCACTTATAAGTTATCAAAATCACATTAATCATTTTAATTACTATCTAGCACAATATCAGTCCCTACCTCTAACAAAAAAAGAAACACAATATTTAGAAACCTTAAAAAACCATTTTGAAAAATTTCAAACCCATACACATAATCTAATTAGCATTGAAAATGATCAGATTAATCAAATCAAACAACTAAACTTTTTACTCAATGAAAAAATAGAAACTACATTAGATGATAATTGGCAAAAACAGTTATTAAAAAGTGATAAAGAGTATGCAATTAAGCATAATGCCTTATTAGAGATAGAAATCAATACTTATGAACTAGCTTCTGCTGTTAGTGGCTATATTTTAGAAGCATCACCTCTACTTAAGGAACGTATTTATGATAGTGTTGATGATATAGAAAAATGGTCAAACATACTCAAAAAAACTAACTTAGATGCTAATGAAAGCGTCTTTTTTAACCAGATGAGTAAATATATCGAGCAAGTAAAAGGCACTGCCAGTCGGATTGTTGCCCTTGAAGATCAAAAGCGCAGTGAAATGGCCTTATCAACGACCATATCAAAAAGTATGGATAGCCTATTAGATAATGAAATACAAAATGCCGCATTAGATGACCTTACCAATACACAACAAAATGTCTCAAGGATTAATATTGCCATTATTATAAGTTTAGCTTTAATCATGTTACTAAGCATTTTAATCGCTTATTGGTTTATCAAACAATATTTTAGTAAACCTGTAAACAAATTAAAAAATATTGCTGAAGCCATTGCTGTGGGTAAAACAGATATTCAGATTGATGATGCTCAAAGTGGTGAGTTTGGTGAATTATACCCAAGCTTTATCAAATTAAACCAAAACACACAAAACTTATCTAAAATTGCAAAATCCTTAGGTGAAGGTAAGTTTGATACTGATATTCAACCAAGATCCAAAGAAGATAGTCTTTCATATGCATTGATTGAAATGCGTAATAACTTACAAACATTTGACACAGAGAATAAACAACAAGTTTGGATAAAAACTCAAATTGCGACTATTGTTCAATCTGCACAAAGCCTTTTAGATATACAAACACTTGCACAACAAGTCATAAGTAACTTATCTGAAACCTTAAATGCGGGCTTTGGCGCATTTTATTCGCTTGAGATAGAGAATGAGAATGATCAACATACAGATGCTAAATTAACATTAATCGCAAGCTATGGCTATGAACAACGTAAGCAAGTTGCCAATCAAATTAATATTGGCGAAGGCTTAGTTGGCCAGTGTGCCTTTGAGAAAAAATCAATACTACTAACAGAAGTGCCCGATGATTATATTAAAATTTCATCAGGATTAGGCAATCACAAAGCTTTAAATATTATGGTACTGCCAATTATCCATAATGATGATGTATTAGGTGTCATTGAAATTGCATCTTTTCATCTATTAGGTGATAAAGAGCAAATGATTTTAAAAGAAGTCAGTAATCATTTAGCCACGATTATCAGTAATGTAATCTCACATACTAAAACACAGAGTTTACTAACACAATCTCAATCGATGAATGAAGAGCTACAGTCTCAGCAACAAGCATTAGCAACCTCAAATGAGGCACTTGAGAAACAAACACAAGCACTAAAGCAATCAGAAGAAGAGTTACGCTCACAAAGTGAAGAACTAAGGGTTATGAATGAAGAATTAGAGGAGAAAACCGAGCGCCTTGAACAGCAGAAAAAAGAATTAGAAAGCGCACAAGGTGACTTAGAACAACGTGCTCAAGACTTAGCTTTATCAAGTAAATATAAATCTGAATTTCTTGCTAATATGTCACATGAATTAAGAACACCTTTAAATTCTTTATTGATTTTATCTAAAAAACTCTCTGAGAATCGCGATGGCAATCTGACTGAAAAGCAAATTAAATCAGCTAAAATTATCCATAAAGGTGGCCATGACTTATTAACTTTAATCAATGATATTTTGGATTTATCCAAAGTTGAGGCTGGTAAGCTTCAAGTTGAGATATCCCCTTGCTCAATTACAACAATTTGTGAAGATTTAAAAACACAATTTGAGCCAATGGCAAATGATAAAGGCATAGACTTTCAATTCCATATCAGTGACCAACTGCCAGAAACATTCGAATCTGATAATCAAAGAATTACACAAATTTTAAGAAATTTTATATCCAATGCCTTTAAGTTTACAGAAACAGGTTCTGTTACAGTTAAAGTTAGCCAACCTAATAAAGACTTATCCATTCATGGGCAGATACAGCCAGCGAATCAATTAATTACATTTTCTATTATTGATACTGGTATCGGCATTGCTAAAGATAAGCAACGCATTATATTTGAAGCTTTCCAACAAGCTGAAGGTTCAACTTCTCGTCAATATGGTGGTACAGGCTTAGGTCTTGCAATCTCACGTACGATGGCTGATTTACTCGGCGGTGAAATTACCTTAGAAAGTGAGGAAAATAAAGGTAGTATCTTTAGTCTACATTTACCATTGAAATCACCATCACCTCAAAAAGTTGCCGCAGAGGTTATATTTAATAGTGCAAGCAGCCAACAGAGTCAAGTAACTGGCAAAATATCATCTCATTTAGCTACAAGTGATAGGATAGAAGTACAACAAAACCCAATAGATAAAATAGATAAGAGACAAAATTATAAACCAAGCATTCTAATTGTTGAAGATGATGAAACATTTATTGAAATTCTAAGCGACTATGCAGTTGAACAAGGCTATGAAGTGAAAACAGCATCTTCAGGTAAAGATGCGATAGAAAAAGCGATTGTTGAACAACCCAATGCAATTATATTAGATTTAGGTCTACCCGATATCGATGGTATCAAAGTCCTTGAAACATTAAAAGATAACCTACAAACACGTCATATTCCCATTCACGTTATCTCTGCTCGAGATGAAAATCCACAACTTAAAGCACAAGGCGCTCTTGGTTATTTAAAAAAACCACCGACAGAAGATTCACTAATGGATGTTTTTAAACGGTTCTCTTCTGTTATACAGTCTGATCTTAAACATATACTAGTTATTGATGATGACCAAATAAGCCAACAAGCTGTTTGTGAACTAATTGATAATGATACAAATACAATTAAAGCTGTTAGTAGTGGTAAAGAAGCACTATCTTATCTGGCAGCAAACCAAGTCGATTGTATTATCTTAGATTTAAACCTACCGGATCAATCAGGTTTTGAAATCTTAGATCAATTACACCATACCTTCGCTTCATTACCACCAGTTGTTGTATATACCGCTCGTGATCTAACAGAACAAGAACATCAACAACTACAAAAATACACACAAAGTATAGTCGTTAAAGGTGTTAACTCCCCCAACCGTCTACTCGATGAAGTAACTCTATTTTTACATAGTATTGAAAATAACTTACCTAAAGAATCAAGAAAAGAAATTAAAATGCTTCACAGCGGTGATCAGGCACTAAAAAATAAAAAAGTATTATTAGTTGACGATGATATGCGCAATGTATTTGCATTATCGAGTGAATTAGAAGAGTACGCACTTGATGTTGTCATTGCATCTAATGGACAACAAGCAGTTGATAAATTAAAGCTAGAATCAGATATCCATATTGTTCTAATGGATATTATGATGCCTGTTATGGATGGTTATCAAGCCATTGAAGAAATTAGAAAAGATAAACAGTTTAAAAACTTACCAATTATTGCCTTAACTGCCAAAGCAATGAGCGATGATAAGGAAAAATGTATACAAGCGGGTGCAAATGATTATATTGCAAAACCGATTGATGTCGATCAGCTAATATCCATGATGAAAGTATGGTCGGCTAAATCATGATTGAAAGAAATGATATCGAGATAGTTGAAGTTGATTTACTACTTCATGCAATTGAAAAAGCCTATGGTTATGATTTTAGGCATTATGCTAAGTCCTCTTTAAAAAGACGACTTAATTTATTTATGGATAATTATCAGATTACATCCTATATACATTTAACGGATATCATATTGCATAATAGTGACTTATTTGAGGAGTTGTTAAAACACCTATCGATTACTGTCACTGCCATGTTTAGAGATCCATTATTTTACCGCTCATTTAAAGAAAATATACTGCCTGTACTAAAAACATATCCCTTTGTTAAAATATGGAGTGCCGGTTGTGCGACAGGCGAAGAAATCTACTCACTTGCTATTTTACTACATGAAGAAGGCTTTTTAGAAAAAACAACGCTTTATGCAACAGACTTTAACAACCAAGCATTAAATATTGCCAAAAAAGGTATTTACTCAACCGAACATATGAAAAAATTTATTGATAATTATAATCAATTTGGCGGCAAAAAAAGCTTTTCAAACTACTACACCGCTAAATATGATGCTATTAAATTACATGATTTTTTAAAAGACTCAATTGCATTTGCTAATCATAATCTTGTCACTGATAGATCCTTTGGTGAAATGAATGTTATTCTGTGTAGAAATGTAATGATTTATTTTGATAATGATTTAACAAACAAAGTCTTATCTTTATTTAAACATAGCTTATGCCACCGTGGTTTTTTATGTATAGGAACTAAAGAGACATTACAATTTTCACAAGTAGAAAATGATTTTGATGTCATCGATAAACAAATGAAAATCTATCAAAAGAGGTAAAAATGAAATATCAGGCAGTTGTTATTGGTGCTTCTGCAGGTGGCTTAAATGCTTTTAGTGAAGTTTTGACAGAGCTTTCGAAAGACTTTAGTTTACCTATTTTTATTGTTCAGCATTTAATGGAAAATGATGATAGTTACTTAGCAACGCATCTCAATCAGATTACTCAAGGTAGAACAGTCATTGAAGCCTGTGATAAAGAGATCATTCAAAAAAATACGATTTATGTTGCACCGCCTGGCTATCATATGTTAATTGAAAATAAAGCTGCCATTGCATTATCTTTAGAGCCACCAGTTAATTATTCAAGACCATCAATTGATCTATTATTTAGCTCTGCCTGTGATGTTTATAAAAATCAATTAATTGCAATTTTATTAACAGGAGCCAACCAAGACGGCTCAATCGGACTTAAATTAATCAATCAAACTGGTGGTATGTGCATTGTTCAAGATCCTAAATCTGCCTCAGCACCAATGATGCCTGAATCTGCTATCATTAAAGTACCTAGAGCTAAAGTCATGCAATTAGTAGAAATCACACAGTGGTTGAATCAAATGGAGATGAAAAATGGATAGTAAATCTCACTTTAAAAAATCAAATATATTAATTGTTGATGACTTAGAAGATAATTTAGTTGCTATGGTTGAGGCATTAGAGGGCATTGATGCCAACTTGATCACAGCTAACTCAGGTGAAAAAGCACTCGAATTGATGATTGATGAAGAATTTGCCGTTGTGTTAATGGATGTACAAATGCCACGTATGGGTGGTTTTGAAACAGCTGAACTAATGAGAAAAAATAAGCGCACCAGAGGTATCCCAATTATCTTTGTCACAGCGATATCTAAAGAGCAACAATATGTATTTCAAGGCTATGAAGCAGGTGCAGTCGACTATCTATTTAAACCGATTGAAACACATATTTTAAAATCAAAAATCCAGATTTTTCTTAATATCTACCAACAGAAAAACACAGAAATCTTACAAACTGTCAGTGAATTACGTATCGTAAAAAGAGAATTAAAAGAGAAAAATCAAGAATTATCAAAGCTTGCTTTAAATGACCCATTAACATCGATTGCCAACCGTAGACAGTTTGAAACAGATTTAGAAAAACAAATTGCTTATGCTAAAGATCATACTGATGAGCAATTTGCAGTTATTTTCCTTGATTTAGATGATTTTAAATCGATTAATGATACCTTAGGTCATCCTATTGGTGATCAATTATTACAACATATTGGCAAATTATTAACTGAAAATACACGAAAGGAAGATTATCAAGGACGTTTAGGTGGTGATGAGTTTGCCATTATAGTTACTCACCTTAATAAAGCTTCAGATGCGCTAAAAACAGCTAATTTAATTAAATCTGTCATAGATCAAAACATTGAAATTGATGGTCACTTAATTTATACCTCATTTAGTATGGGTATTGCCTGTTATCCATCTGCAGGCAATACCTCAAAAGAGTTAATGCATAATGCTGATATTGCTATGTATCATGCAAAAGCTTTAGGTAAAAACCAGATTTGTTATTTTACAGATGATTTACAAGATAAATACTTAGCTCAGCTAGAGCTTGAAACGCTAATTAAAGAAGCAGTTAATCAGTGTGCTTTTGAATTAATTTATCAACCTATTTTTAATTTAGAAACTAAAAATCCTTATGGCATTGAAATATTACTTCAATGTAAACACGCCAAACTTCAAAGTATTCAACCGAATGTATTGATGTCTATTGCTGAAAATATTGGCATCTCTGAAACCATTGGTAACTGGTTAATCAATCAAGCACTGCTTAAAGTTCAATCACTTTATGATCAAGGCTATGATGACTTATTTTTTACAATCAATTTCTCTACAAAACAATTATTACATCCAACCTTTTTTACTAAACTTAATCAAGCACTTTGTCAGTACTCATTCCCTAAAAAACTTTTAATGCTAGAGTTAAATGAAAGTGCTTTAATTACATTTAAACAAAATGATCACTCGCTTTTATACCAATTAAATAAGTTAGGCATTAATATCATCCTTAATAAATTTGGTACTGGTTATTCTTCTTTAATCAAGCTACAAGAAATACCCTTTTTCGCATTAAAAATAGATGCCTCATTTATTCAAGGAATTGGTGACAATAACAGTGCTGAAATGATTATTAAAGCCATTATTTCAGTAGCTAAAAATTTAAATATAGAAATTATTGCCGAAGGCCTTCAATCGGATCAACAACTAAAGTTCTTAGAAGCAAATCACTGCTTATTTGTTCAAGGAAATTTATTTCAATCACCTTTAAATGCTGAACAATTAACGATATTTTTGGAAGCTTATAATGAATAGTCATAAATTCACAGATTTAATTGAGACACCTAAAATATTAATTGTAGATGACGATGTAAAAAATCGATTTGCATTTACTGAGGTACTAGAAGATATCAACTGTGAATTATTTGAAGCAGACTGTGGTGAAATTGCATTAAATTTAATCACTCAGCATCAGTTTGCATTAATTCTTTTAGATGTACAAATGCCGAAAATGGACGGCTTTGAAGTAGCAAACTTAATTAAAAAACATAAATGTACACAAGATATACCGATTATCTTTGTTACAGCTTTCAGTAAGGATCAACAATATATCCGTTACGGGCATGAACTAGGTGCTGTCGATTATATTGTTAAACCTATTGATCCCTTTGTACTAACCAGCAAAGTATCAGTCTACCTTGATCATTATCGACATAATAAAATTATGGAAAATCAATTATCTAATCTAGATATGATACAAAAAGATTTATCACGCACAAATACTGAATTAGAAAAAATAGCTAAATATGATGCTTTAACAGGTTTGTATAATCGCCTAGGATTCGATGAATTTATTGAAAAAAGTATCACAAATGCCAAAAACCAACAACAAGTATTTTGTATGATGTTTATGGATTTAGATAAGTTTAAATCCGTTAATGATCAGTTTGGTCATGATATTGGTGATCAATTACTCGTACTTGTCAGTCATAGATTTCAAAAAACGCTCACTTCCACAATACATTTTTTACCTGTGAAAAGTGATTATGCCATTGCACGCTTAGGTGGTGATGAATTTGCCATTATATTAAATAATATTACAAAGACTCACTACGTTGGTAGAGTTGCTGAATGTTTAATAGATGCTTTTAGACTACCGTTTTTAATCAATCAACATGAATTAAGTATAGGCTTAAGCATCGGCATTGCTTTTTATCCAGACTCTGGCACAACGGTTGAATCAATTATTAAAAGTGCAGATACAGCAATGTATCGTGCTAAAAATAATACTAATGATACATTTTATTTTTTCAATCAAGCCATGCAAGATGACTATCAATTTTATAAAACAGTTGAATCTGGTATTCAACAAGCATTGGATAATAATGAATTTTATTTAGCCTACCAACCAATTTATCTATTAAATACTCAAACAATTGTTGGCGCAGAAATTTTATGTCGCTGGCAACACCCTAAATTAGGTGATATCCCACCAGATACCTTTATTCCTATTGCTGAAGAAATCGATTTAATTAAACCCCTAGGGCATTGGATTTTTAAAACTGCTTCACAAGAAATAGCAACGATTGATAAAACACTATGTAATAAACTATTTTTTGCAATTAATACGTCAATTAAACAGTTTGATGATCATAGTTACCTTACATTTATTCAAGAGCAGATCAAATTACATAATCTACCAAGTCATATTTTTGAAATTGAATTAACAGAATCCACACTGACAACTAATTCATTAAACTTTGATAAAACAGTCAATGAACTTGCTAAACTTGGTGTACGTATTAGTATCGATGATTTTGGCTCTGGTTACTCATCACTTAAACGACTACATAATTTAGCTATTTCAATTTTAAAAATTGATCAGTCTTTTATGAAAGAAATACACACAAACCATCAACAAAGAAATATGATAATCACAATCTTAGATTTGGCTAAAAACCTTAATTTAGAGGTGATTGCTGAAGGAATAGAAACTAAAGAACAATTAGACTTTTTAAAAGAACATCACTGTCAATATGGGCAAGGATTTTATTTTTCAAAACCTCTAATCTTTAAGGAATTTATTAAATTATTAAAATAAACTATTGTTTTTTAAGTTATTTTTCCAAAACTTACTCGAGGCAATCCGCCTAAATCAGGATAAGTTTTGACATGACAAAATTCTTCATCGCATAATTTTTCTCTGATGATTTGATCTTGCAAATAACCATGCTCTAAAAAAATACTCCCTTGTGGCTTTAAATAGTTTTTCGATTGCTTAATAATTGCAAATAAGTCTTCTAAACCATTGTTTTTTGAGTATAATGCATGATGTGGTTCATATTTTTTTACATTTGCTTCAACTGCTTGATCAGATCTATCAATATAAGGTGGATTGGCGATAATAATATCAAAGTGCATAGACTGTGTTACTGCACTAAACCAATCAGATGCAAATAAAGATACATTGTCTAATCCTAAGTGTTGGCAATTTTTTTGCGTAATAGATAATGCTTTAAGGCTTATATCTGTTGCCAAAACTAAAAAATTTTTTCGCTCTTTTGCGATTGCTAAAGCTAGAGCACCACTACCACAACCTAAGTCAATTAAAGTTTTTGTATCATTTTTATCTGGATAGGTTTCTAAAACAGCTTCAACGAGTATCTCGCTATCACTTCTTGGAATTAACACAGATGAATCAACATATAATTCAAAATCCCAAAAAGCTTGTTTATTAATTAAATAAGCAATGGGTTCACCTTGTAATGCTCGATTAATCAAAATTTCCAGTTGATTATATTCTACTAAAGTTAATTGCGTTTCAGGATAAGCCTTTAAAAACGTACGCTCTTTTTGTAGGACAAAGCTTAATAATACTTCTATATCTAAATAAGGTGATGTAGATATTTTTTTAAACTGATTAATCCAAGTTGATATAACTTCTTCAATGCTCATCATATAATTAACTAAACTGTGCTAATAGATCAGCCTGATGCTCTTGTAGGAGTGGCTGAATAACACAATCTAAATCACCTTGAATAATTTCTTCTAATTTATAAAGTGTTAGATTAATTCTATGATCACTGACTCGCCCTTGCGGATAATTATAGGTACGGATACGCTCAGAACGATCACCACTACCAACTAATGATTTTCTAGCTTGTGCTTGCTCTTGACGTTGTTGATCTTGCTCTTTTTGTAACAATCTTGCTTTTAACACTGACATCGCTTGTGCTTTATTTTTATGTTGCGAGCGTTGATCTTGACATTCAACAACAAGCCCTGTCGGTAGATGTGTAATACGAATTGCTGAGTCTGTTTTATTGACATGCTGACCACCGGCACCCGATGCTCTAAAGGTATCAATTTTTAAATCATTGGTATTAATATCAATGGCATCAATCTCTTGTGCTTCAGGCATAATTGCAACCGTACAAGCTGAGGTATGCACTCGCCCTTGCGACTCAGTAACTGGCACACGTTGCACACGATGAGCACCTGATTCAAATTTTAATTGCGAATAGACTTTTTCACCGGATATCTTAGCAATGACTTCTTTATAACCACCATGTTCACCAAAACTTTCACTGACAATTTCAACACGCCAACCTTTAATTTCAGCATAACGACTATACATACGAAATAAGTCCCCTGCAAAAATAGCCGCTTCATCACCGCCTGTGCCCGCCCTTACTTCAAGGAATACATTGGCCCGGTCATTTGGGTCAGAAGGCAATAATAAAATCTGTAACTGTCCTTCTAAAGTTTCCATAGATGCTTTCGCTTGATCAAGTTCTTCTTGTGCAAGCATAGCCATTTCTTTATCTGATTCAGTGAGCATTTCTTGTGCTTGCGTATAGTCACTTTCAGCGTTTTGATAGTCACTAAATGTTTTAACTAATTCTTCTAAATCTGCATACTCTTGAGATAATTGACGAAATTGATTCTGATCATTAATCACATCAGCATCACTTAATAATGCACTTAATTCTTGATGGCGATCAAGCAGGTTTTCTAATTTTAGACGAATACTTTCTTTCATAAATACAACTTATTTTTTGTTTAAGATTGATTATCAGAGTCAAGACCAAATAATTCAGAAGCATTATCCAAAAGCTCATCATGTCCTAAAACAGCGGCTTTACGCATTGAGATACTTGGTTGATGCAGCCATTTATTTTTAAGGCTGTGTACTAATTGAGTTAATACTTCATAAGGGTCACTACCATTATCTAGGCGCTTTAGACTTTTATGTAATTCATTTAAAGCTAATTGATCTGTACTTTTACGTAATGCTTTAATTCTATGAACTCTTGCTTTATAGCGTAATTTTTCTAAATAATCATCCACCATCTGATCAATTAAGCGCTCAGCATAAAGCGATGCTTTTTGACGTAATTGTTTATTTTCTTTAATGATTTGATTTAAATTATCAATACCATAGAGTGTAATTGAGTTTAATTGATTTAAATTAGGGTCAATACTTCTTGGAACTGATAAGTCAATCAATAGCTTAGTTAGTTGAGATGATTCTAATAAATTAAGTAATTGACTATTAATAATATATTCTTTAGCACCAACAGCTGATATCACTAAATCAGCACAAGAAAGTAATTCAGGTAATTTAGTTAAAGGTTGATATTCTGCTTTAACTTTTTCTGCTACAAGCTTTGCCTTATCCAAGGTACGATTAAGAATAATCATTCGATTAGGCTTCATATTAAAAATATGTCGCGCAACTAATTGAGCAGTTTCACCTGCACCAATAATCAATACTGTTTTATCAGTTAAAGTTTCTAAGTAATGTTTTTTCGCTAAATGCGCGGCTGAAAAAGCTACAGAGACAGGACACTTACCAATATCGGTGCGACGTCGAATCGCTTTTGCTGCTAATAAAGCTTGCTCAAAAAACTGCCCTAAATGACCCAATAAATACTTATTTTCTAATGCGCTTAAATAGCTTTGTCTAACCTGACCTAAAATTTGTGGCTCGCCAAGAATCATCGATTCTAAGCCTGAAGCAGTTCGCATTAAATGTCGTAGTGCATCAATTTCATCTCGAGTTGTTATATACGCCTGATACGCTTTAGAGACATTTTTTGCCTGTAACCACCATTGAATAAGCACTTCTTTTGGAAATTGACTTACAATATACAACTCAGTTCGATTGCAAGTTGACAGAATAGCAATTTCCTCAACTAAGTTTGCATTGAGTAATTCTTCTTGCGCAAGTATTGCCTGATCCTTTCTAAAAGAAAGCATCTCTCTAACTGCGACTGAAGCATGGTGATAATCAATACCAAGCATATATAAATGAACTGAAGCCATATCACTAAAAATCTATTTATTAAACTTACCGACCGTTTAGTTTTTTAAACATTGGCCAGTTACTGGTTGCTAATTTTATCATATTTTTTCCAAAACTAAAGTTTTAGACAGATTTTGCTTAAATATAAGTATAAAAAACCTTTAACCTATCAAGGTAGTTAAGCTAAATTAAAAGTAAAATGGCGCTGTAAATAGCTTGACGCTAGCAATTATTATTGCTTAAGATGGTTCACAATGATTTTTTTATTAAAACTTGTAGGAGAGATCACATAATGAAAAAACTATCCCTTATCACAGCTGCATTAAGTGCCATTGCGCTTAGTGGTTCAGCTTTTGCAGCAACAGCTAGTAATGATGCTAGTTCAACAGCATTTAAAACACAGATGGATAAAGTAAGCTATACGATTGGTTATAAAATCGGTAAAAGTACTAAAGAGCAAGATATTAATCTAAACGATAGTCTATTTATCCAAGGCTTCCAAGCTGCAACAAAAGGTACAACACCTGCAATTTCAGAAGCAGATATGCAAACAGTTATGCAAGACTTTCAAAAGCAAATGATGCAAAAAGCTTTAGAAAAGCAAAAAGAATTAGCTGATACCAATGCTAAAACTTCAGAAGCATATATGGCTAAAGTTACCAAAGAAAGTGGTGTTGAAAAATTAACTAATGGTGTTTACTACAAAGTTGATACAAAAGGTACTGGTAAAGTAATGCCTACTGCCGATGATCAAGTTGTTGTCACTTATAAGGGCATGTTACCTGATGGTAAAGTTTTTGACCAAACACAAGCAGGTAAAACAGCTACATTCCCAGTCAGTGGTGTTATCCCTGGTTTTAAATCAGCATTAGAAAAAATGACTGTTGGTTCATCTTGGACTGTTTATATTGCACCAGATCAAGCCTATGGTAAGTATGCACCACCAATGATTGGTCCAAACCAAGCGTTAACCTTTAAAGTAACTCTAAAAGATATCAAACCTGCTACAGCAGCTGCAAAAGCAGACATAGCGAAAAAAGTAGCACAATAAACTTTGTGTTACTTTTTTAAATTCTAATTTTATTTATCCAAAAATATTATAACTGTTCACTGATTGAGTACCTTCATTTATTAGTGGACAAGGATCTTCATTTTTTTTATCTTGTACGCATAAAAAGACTAAACGATCAACTGTAGTTTTTCCCTGTTTTTGTTGAACGGTTCTAAAGTCAATTCCATCTCCACATACTAAATAAGCACCAATTGAGCTACTATTTCCAACAATAGTACATCTCTGAAGCGTTTTAGAAAAATGAACACTATAGTGACCACTTGTAGCACTTTTAATATCATCAAACTGTGTCTTTTTACCAAAACCATCATAAAATGTAATATCCCCCAAGCCAATTGAAACAGGTGATGTATCACCTGCAATTGGATGTGGTGGCGGGGTTGCGGCATCAACATTAACATCCATCTTAATAGTTAAATCATCTGAACTTTCAAACCAAATATCACGACAATTATGACTTTTATTATCTTCTGTATAACAAGCAGCTGATGTCACCTTTATAACAGAACTTGCCGATGATACTTTTGTACTCCATTTACCATTATTATTCTTCTTATGCTCAATTTTTACTATGCCAGCACTTCTGCCTGCACCAATAAAATTCAATGATAAATCAACTTCTTTTTCTGCGCCATCGCAAGTACCAGCCCAAGTGTTTTTGTCTTCAAAATTGAATAGGCCATTTTGTAAATTATTATTTTTTAAGCCTTCGATGGAAAAAGGTAAGCCACTAATACTATTAATGCAGGTGGTTGAGTCTTTTTTTATATCGACAGAGTATGCTGATCTATTAAATATTTGTACTTTATAATTTGCCGAAGCATATACATTACTATAAATGAATAAAATACTAAGTGTAAAAATTTGAATTATTTTCAAGGCAAACCCCTTCTTAAATTATTATATTTTTAAGTTATCATTTCATCAAAATATAATAATCAGATAGTAACAAACAAAATACCTCATAAAATAAGGTATCTCTTTTTTGAATAAGCCTTGACCGATTGATCAATCCTGGGATAATTAAGCTTAAAAAGAGGTAATTCATGCGTATTATTACTTTTAATGCCAATGGCATTCGAGCAGCAGCAAGAAAAGGTTTTTTTGATTGGTTTGAAAAGCAGAATGCTGACTTTTTATGCATTCAAGAGACTAAAGCACAGCGTGATCAACTAGATGATCCAATTTACCACCCTAAAGGTTATTACAATTACTTTTTTGATGCTGAAAAAAAAGGTTACAGTGGTGTTGCAATTTATAGTCGAATTAAACCTAAAAATGTTATTACCGGCTTAGATATTCATTGGGCCGATACAGAAGGTCGATATATTCAACTTGATTTTGAGAATTTTAGTATTGCTTCTTTATACTTACCATCAGGATCTAGTAAAGATGAACGTCAAGTTATCAAAATGCAATTTTTAGAGAAATATCAATCGATTTTAGAACAACAAATCAATGATAAAGACAATATGATTATCTGTGGTGATATTAATATTGTCCATAAAGAAATTGATATTAAAAATTTTAAAAGCAATCAAAAAAACTCTGGCTGCTTACCTGAAGAGCGTGCTTGGCTTGATTATGTTTTTGATGAAATTGGCTGGGTTGATGCGTTTCGAGTAGTTAACACCGAAAAAGATCAATATACCTGGTGGTCAAACCGAGGGCAAGCAAGAGCAAATAATGTCGGTTGGCGAATAGACTATCAATGGACTACCCCTAATTTAAAATCAAAAATAGTAGATGCCTGTGTTTACAAACAACAGTGGTTTTCAGATCATGCACCACTAACATTAGATTATCAATTTGATGTTAATTAAAATTGTTATTTGACATCATCTATTTTTATAAGAATAATACTTCAAATTAAATATATTAAATAAATTAAAAGGATTTAGTTTCATTTACTATGATTAGTATAATTATTCCTACTTTTAATGAAATTGAACATGGCTATCTTGAAGATATATTAAGCAAATATCAATCGATTGCAGATATTGAAATTATCTGTGTTGATTCTAACAGTGATGATGGTACAAAGGCACTGATACAGCAATCAGATGCTTACTTAATATCGACTAACAAATATAATAGAGCGGCAAGAATTAATGAAGGTATTTTACAGGCTAAAGGAGACTTAATCTTATTACATCATCCACGCTCTATCCTACCGATTGAAGCCATTGATTCACTTCAGCAATATAAACAAACTAAATATTTTTGGGGTGGCTTTAAACATCAGTTTGATCTTAAACACCCTTTTCTATCTTTTATCTCTTGGTACTCTAATCAAGTACGCTTTATTAAAAAAAATATTGTTTATTTAGATCATTGTATTTTTTTAACCAAAGACTTAGCAAGCCTATACTTTCCAATTCAAGAGCTAGATATATTTGAAGATACCTTAATATCTGAGCTATTAAGCCAAAATAATCAACCACAGATGCTTAATTATCCTGTAATGACCTCATCGATTCGCTTTCAACAAAATGGTATTTATAAACAATGGCTATCTAACCAATTATTAAAATTCTGTTATAAAATCGGTATTTCAGATCATAAAATGAATCGATTTTATGAAAAAAACTGCCCATTAAATGTTAAAAAATCAACTTATAAGAAATAGATTCAAGTGATCTTAAGCTTCTATCTGCAGCTAAATTATTTAAATCATATAAAATCAATTGAAATTAGTTTTAACCTAATCTAATAGTCGGCATAATTAAATAAATAAAAATAATGACCCAATCATAAAGGTTAAGTATTTATTATGGATATTTCACTAAGCTTAATGCTTATTCTAATTTTAGCGATTTTTTGTCAATGGTTATCTTGGCGAATTCGGTTGCCAGCTATTTTATTTTTATTAGCTGTTGGTATTTTATTAGGGCCGATCGCAGGCTACTTAATCCCTAATCTACCCAAAGGTATTTTAGACCCTGAATATCTATTTGGTGATGATTTTCTACATGCTGCTGTCGGTATAGGCGTTGCCATTATCTTATTTGAAGGAACAATGACTTTAAAGTTTAAAGAAATTGGTAAACAAAATCGTAGAACCGTCGCACTTTTAATTACCTTTGGTTATATCGTAACAGCCATTCTAACAACTTATCTAGCCCATGAATTATTAAATTTTCCATGGTCAATTGCAGCGCTTTTAGGTGCTATTGCTTCTGTTAGTGGTCCAACGGTTGTCGTACCCATTCTAAGAAGTGTAAGACCAACACAGAAACTTTCTGATGTCATACGCTGGGAAGGTATGCTTGTTGATCCAATTGGTGCTGTTGGTGCTGTTATTGTCTATAGTACGGTTTCCCATTGGCAAAATAATGGCATTATTAATGCATTTATTTTCATTCTTATTATCGCTGTTGTCGCAAGTGCCATTGGCATTATCTTTGGCTTTGTTATCGGCGTTGCATTAAGACGTAGTTGGGTACCGGATTATTTATCAAACCTTTTTGTATTAGCTGCAATTGTTACGGCATTTGTTTTAAGTGAACATTTAATTGAAGGTTCAGGCCTTTGGACAGTCTCAGTGATGGGATTAATTGTTGGTAATATGCGTAGCACTCATATTGAAGAAGTTCTAAACTTCAAAGAACATTTAAGTGTTTTATTAATCTCCATTTTATTTATTATCTTAGGTGCGAATCTATCGTTTGATAATCTTGAATTAGTAATCTTACCAACACTTGTATTACTTTTAGCATTACAATTTATTGTACGTCCTTTGGTTGTACTTTTCTGTACGATAAAAAGTTCATTGAACTGGCGAGAGCGAATCTTACTTGGTTGGATATATCCACGCGGCATTGTTGTTGCATCTGTTGCGGCTTTATTCTCAATTAAGGTTGCTCAAGAAATGCATGAGCCTGTATTTGGTCATCAATTAGCCTTAGTTACCTTTTTAATTATCATTGGTACTGTCACTTTTCAAAGTTTAACTGCGCCATTTTTTGCACGCTATATTGGTGCTTCAGCCCCTGATCCAAGAGGCTTTTTAATTATTGGTGCTAATAAACTTGCGCGTGATATTGGTAAAGTCCTACAAAAGCAAGGTGTTTATGTCTTACTGGCTGATAACACATGGCGTGAAGTCAATAAGGCTCGCCTTGAAGGCTTACCCTGTTATTATGGCAACCCTGCCTCAGAGCATGCTAATTGGCATATTAACTTAATTGGTATTGGTCGAATGCTTGGATTAAGTCACTTAAATCAAGTCAATACTTTATCAGCAGTTAAATTTCGCCAAGAATTAGGGCGAGATACGATTTTTATGTTACCATCGGCTGATGATGATAAAACCACCATGTCTTTAATTGATAAACATTATAGCAAACGACTATTTAGCAAAGACTTTAACTTTGACCAGTTTGCACAGTGGTTCAACCAAGGTGGTATTATTAAAACAACACTTATTACCAATGAATTTAGCTGGCAAGATTATCAAAAACAATATCAAGGTCGACTTGTTCCCCTATTTGTTGTCACCCCAAAAGAAAAACTTCACGTATTTTCTCCTGAGAGCGTTATTAATAATGAAGGCAACTGGCAAGCACCTGCTGGTTGGAAGATTATTAGTTTTATATTACCAGAGCACCTTTCTATGGAAGCTGATAAAGCATAATGTTTAAATTAATGAGCATTAATCAGAAACTTTAATTCACCAAATTATTTCAACTACTAGGCTTTCGTAATATTTTTGTAACACTTATCATTTAAGATAATTTAGTAATTTAAATAAGTGATGGTTTAGATATTAATGTTTAGCACATCGAAAGGCGATCGACGCTTTTTCTCTCTAGCAACAACATTAGCACTTGCTTTAGTTGTTGTATTTTTAATGTTATTGGTAAGTTTAATTATCTTTAGTTTACCGAGTATTAAAGCATTTGGCTTTTCATTTCTTTGGACTAATAAATGGAACCCAGTAACCAATCAATTTGGAGCATTAGCGGCAATTTTGGGCACGGTTGTAACCTCATTGATTGCATTGATCATTGCCGTTCCTTTAAGTCTTGGTATTGCGATTTTGATCGATAGCTTATTACCACGAAAAATCGGTCAAATCTTAGCTCGATTAATCGAGCTTATGGCAGGAATTCCAAGTATTGTTTATGGTATTTGGGGGTTATTTTTCTTATTACCATTTATTCAACAATTACAATTAAAATTACTACCCTTATCAAACTATATGCAGGCTAAATTTGACTTATTACAAGCCGATGGCTCATTTTTATACTATTTCAAACCGATTGTGATGTTTTTTGTTAAGGCATTACCAACAGGCAGTAGTATTTTTGCAGCAAGTCTTATTCTAGCAATTATGGTCATTCCTTTAATTTCTTCAATTATGCGCGAAGTATTAGGCAATATGCCTGATATGGTTAAAGAAGCAGCCTATGGTACTGGTGCAACACATTGGGAAGTGACTAAATCAGTATTACTACCATTTGCAGCACCTGGATTATTAGGTGCTATTATTTTAGGCTTTGGCCGCGCACTAGGTGAAACGATGGCCGTTACTTTTGTTATCGGTAATACGCATGCACTAGAAGGTTTATTTATGCCATCAACTACCATCTCTGCAACCATTGCCAATGAGTTTAATGAGGCTGTTGGTACGCTTTATCCATCGGCTTTAGTTGAAACGGGATTAATTTTGTTTATTATTTCACTGATAATTTTATTAATTTCACGTTATTTCCTTAAAAAATCGAAAAGGAAGCCTTCATGAATCTAACTGAAAGCACCCCCATTAAACGTAAAATCAAAAATACCGCTTTTAGAAGCCTCTGTTGGTTAGCTGCTATTATCAGTGTTTTGGTTTTATTAAGTGTATTATTGGAACTCTTTTATCGCGGTATTGATTCTTTAAGCTTTGACCTGCTTTTATATGACACGCGAAGCCTAGGTCTTAGAAATGCAATTATTGGTTCATTGATTATGACCTTATTATCGATTTTAATTGTCACCCCCATTGCCATTTTAATTGCAACGTTTTTAGTTGAATGTAGAGATAAAAATCGCCTCGTTAAATCGATTCGTTTTATCAATGATATATTATTAAGTACACCATCTGTTATCGTTGGGATTTTTACTTATACATTAATCGTAGCTTATAGTCGCTTCTCAGCACTGGCAGGCGTATTTGCCTTAAGTTTAATTGCATTACCTATTATTGTTAGAGCTTCTGAAGATGTACTATTTCTTGTCTCACCAATGTTAAAAGAAGCAGCCATTGCATTGGGAGTGCCAAAATGGAAAGTCATTGTTATGATTGTTTATCGCTCAGCAAAAAGTGGTTTAATTACCGCTGTCATTTTAGCAACAGCACGGATTATGGGTGAAAGTGCTCCACTTTTATTTACCTCAGCAAAAAATAGCTTTTTATCATTTAATTTAACTGAGGCAATGGAATCTTTACCTGTAATGATTTTTGAAAACGCCATGCAGCCATACCCCCAACTTCAAAACCTTGCCTGGTCTGGTGCATTAATTATTACCGTTTTAGTGCTTATTATGAATTTATCTGCCCGTTGGCTTACCAAAAATAAATAGTTAATAAAGAGGCTTATTATGTCTAATGATAATCAATTAAATGAACAAGAAACTTCAGATAACACAAATGCATATTTTGAAGTAAAAAACTTACATTTTTTCTATGGTAAGTATGCAACACTCTCTCGTATTAATACTTCTTTTAATAAGGGTGAGATTACAGCATTAATTGGCCCCTCAGGCTCTGGGAAATCAACACTTTTAAGAACATTTAACCGTATTTATGATTTATACCCAGGTCAACATGCAACCGGTGAAATTTTAATCGATGGCGTTAATATTCTCTCTGACTCTATCGATGTTAATATGCTGAGAAAAAAAATCTCAATGGTTTTTCAAAAGCCCACCCCCTTTCCAATGAGTATTTTTGATAATATTGCTTTTGCAGTTAAAATTCATGAAAATTTAAAAAAAGACCAGCTATCAGATCGTGTCGAGCAAGCGCTAAGAGATGCAGCCATTTGGGATGAAGTTAAAGATAAATTACATACTCCAGGAACCTCATTATCAGGTGGTCAGCAACAACGCTTATGTATTGCAAGAACGCTTGCAATTAAACCAGAAATATTATTACTTGATGAACCAACCTCAGCCCTTGACCCTATCTCAACTCAAAAGATTGAAACACTGTTAAAAAAACTCAGCAAGCAATATACAATTATTATTGTTACCCACAATTTAAAACAGGCACAAAGATTATCCAGTTCGACTATCTTTATGTCAGAGGGACAAATTATTGAACAAAATACAACGGAAAATTTATTTAATAACCCACAAGATCCGTTAACCCAACATTATATTCAAAATGACTGATAAGGAGTCTTAGTGATGTTAAACAGCAAGCAATATAGAAAAAAGCTTAAAGTGTTATTATTTAGCCTTGTAGCTACAAGCACTATTCTAACGTTAAGTGCCTGTTCTGACTCAAACCAATCATCCGATGGTAGTACGACATCGAGTTCAAATATGAAAATTATGGGTGCTGGTTCAAGCTTTATTTACCCTGTCATGTCACGCTGGTCAAATAACTATTATCAAAGAACCAATGTACAAATTAATTATCAACCCATTGGCTCAGGCGGTGGACAACGCCAAATATTCCAACGTACCGTTGATTTTGCAGCATCAGATCAACCGCTAGACTCTGAAACACTCAAAAAATATAAGCTTATTCAATTTCCAATGATTGTTGGTGGTATTGTTCCTGTTATAAATATAAAGGGCGTCTCTATGAATCAGCTAACTTTAAGTGGCACAGTATTAGCTGATATTTACATGGGTAAAATACGTTATTGGGATGATCCCAAAATTACGCAACTCAATCCAAAATTAAAACTTGCACATAATTTAATTATTCCAGTTCGTAGAGCAGATGGCTCGGGTACAACTTATAATTTTGCTAATTATCTAGCTAAGGTAAGTCCAACTTGGCAGAAAAATGTTGGTGTTAATACAACTTTAACTTGGCCAGCTACTACAATTGGCGCAAAAGGTAATGCAGGTGTTGCAGCTCAAGTAATGCAACTACCTAATAGCATCGGTTATGTCGAGTATGCCTATGCCAAAGAAAATCATATGAATACGGTTAAACTCATTAATAAAAATGGCAAAGCAATTGCACCTACTTTATCAAGCTTCCGAGCATCTGCTGAGTATGCTAATTGGTCAAGTAAAAATGACTATCATGTTTTATTAACTGATCAACCAGGTAATAATAGTTGGCCAATTGATGCTTCAACCTTTATTTTATTACCAACAAATAATTCGAAAGAAACCAATCAAACAATTCTTGCATTTTTAAGCTGGGCATATGATGAAAAAGGTCGTGATATCGCTGCTAAATTAGATTATATAGGTATTCCTGAAACAACGGTAAAAAATATTAAAACGTATTGGCAAGAACGTTTAGGTAGTCATAATTAAAGGTCAACTGTTTGTTTAATTTATCCAAGAAATACCTTACCAGCAGGATATCGTACTCTTGGTGTACTTTTGGTTGCTAAAAAGAAGCCTAATGCCAAAGGCCCAACTCTACCTAAAAACATAATAGCAATAAGGACAAAGCGTCCAAGATTATCTAAATTAGCTGTTACACCACGCGATAATCCAACGGTGCCAAAAGCTGAAAAAACTTCAAAAGCTAAATCAATAAATGATTCATGATTCGTAATTGTAATAATAAATAAGCCTGTGATTGTAATTAAAAGACTAATAGAGACTAATGCTAATACTTTTAACATTTGCTCCATACTTAGGCTACGATGAAAAACAGAGATATGATCTTGGCGTTTTAAAAATGCAATCACAGAGAGCATTAATAGTATAAATGTAGTTACCTTTATTCCACCTGCAGTTGAGGTACTACCGCCACCGATAAACATCAAAGGCATCATCATTAACGATGTACTATTATACAGTGACCCTATATCAACTGTATTAAAGCCTGCTGTTCTTGTTGTTACCGACTGAAACCAAGATGCCCAAATGCGGGCAGAATTACTATCAAGCGCACCTAATGTCTTAGGGTTAGACCATTCCAACATCATAAAAGCAACCATACCCCAAAGTATCAAAAGTAATGAGCCTAAGAGCATTAATTTAGAGTGTAAGGTTAATGTTCTCCAGCGTCTTTTTTCATTAATATCCGTTAATACTGAATAACCAAGACCACCAATGATAAATAGTGCTGGTATTACAATATTAACTAAAGGATCACCAACCCAACGCGATAGGCTATCGGGAAATAATGAAAACCCAGCATTATTCAAAGCTGAAATAGAATGAAAAATTGACTGCCATATGCCTTCTAACCAGCCAAATTCAGGAACAAAATGAAAGGCTAGCAAAGCTGCTCCTAACAATTCAAGAATAATGACCACTTTTAAAATAACCCAAACCAAGCGAACCAAACTACCTAAATTGGTATGATTAAGGTCTTCTTTTAGTAAGATTTGTTTACGTATTGGAATACGCATACCCAATGCGGTTAAGATTAAAACTGCAAATGTCATCAATCCCAAGCCCCCAAGTTGGATTAAAATTGCAATAATAATTTGCCCAAACACAGTAAAATGACTGCCCGTATCTACTACGGCTAAGCCTGTTACAGTAACCGCAGATACTGCTGTAAATAAGGCATCATACCAACTAGTAGGTTCATTTGATGCAATGGGTAACATTAAAAAAAATGATCCTAGGATAATGCAGGTAGCATACATAATCATTAGAATCGCTGGTGGTGGTAATAGCACTGTATGGGCTTTTTTTCTTGAAAGTAATGTTCTTACAGGCATTAAAATAACTCGCTGAGTTTATTTAATTCATCTTTTGAACCAATTATAAGTAAGCGATCCCCTTCTTGAAGATCAACTGACATATCCTTAAAAGCAATAAAATCTTTTTCACGCATCAAACCAACGATTGAGAAGTCTTTACCCTCATATTTCGTAAGTTTTGATAGTGTGACTTCTTTGACTTCAGCTCTGATAACATAACTAACTAAATAACGTCGATTACCAAGGTTAATATAATCAAAGGCATAAGATGTATGTAATGCTTCTGCAATTTGTAAGCCCATATCACGCTCTGGATGAATAATTCTATCAACACCCAGTCGCGATAGAATCCTTTGATGTGTATCTGATTGAGCTTTTACCCAAATGGTATCAACGCCAAGATATTTAACATTCATCGTAGCAAGAATATTTGCTTCTAAATCATCACCAATTGCAATTACAGCCACATCATAGTTTTTAACTCCCGCTTCTTGTAAGGCGATTTTATCTTTAGCATCGGCAATAACAACATGAGAGATTTCATTGGCAAATTGACGCGCTAATCTTTCATCGGTGTCAATACCTAAAATATCATCGCCCATCTTAGCCAGTGCTTGAGCAACTGTACCGCCAAAGCGACCAAGACCGATAATAACAAAATTCTTTTTCTTTTTTGGTTTCATAAAGAACTGTTCCATATGATAGATAATTACAAATCATTGTTAGTTTAAACTTTTTATTTTGGCGGTTAAAGAAAATATTATATAAATAGTTATTGATCAATATCACTAACTACTACATAAAATTTAATTACCAAAAGCATTTAAGTAGCGATAATTAAAGCTTACCCTAATGCAAAAAGGAAATTATAAATTAGATGGCAACTTTAACAGGAGAACGATTATTACTCTGTGACTATGCATTTCATCAAACAATAGAAAAACCACACCGTAATACTAAAGTTAAAACATTTGGGGTTTATAAAAAATAAAATCATAATTATATAATTTTCATTCACTTTTACACCACATGTTAATTTAACCACCACCACATAAGGTTTGATTAATATCACATTGTGGTCGTATACCAGCTTGTCTTTGTTGTTGATTTAAATTTGAAATCATTTGATTCGTTAATGAGTTGATATTATCACATTGACAGACTTGACTTGCACAACAACTACATTGCGCTAACGTTTCAACTAACATAATCTGCTGTAGTGTACTGACATCTTCAATTGTTGAACAAGACTGACTTAATAATGTCATTTGCGTATGCTTTGCAGGTGGAAAAAGTGGATTATGCTCTTGGCCAATACCAACAGTTGTACACATCGTTGCATCACATGAATAAGCAACTTGTGTGCCATTCGATGTTAGATTATTACCATAGGCTGAACAAACATTCTGACAAAGCTTACCTTTAGGGTTAATTATCTCTTCATAATTACTCTCAGAATTATAAAGTCCACAACCTTTATCTGTAGGAAAATCAGGTATACATTCTTGATGATTACTCTCAGATACATTATAAGCTGCTGACCATACATTATTACTTTTTAAATTTAACAATGAATAATCACTTGCTGTAGTAATATTACTAGAAACCACTTTATTTGCATTACAGTTTTGATCAGCTTGGCCTATTTGATAAGGTCCATTAAAAATAGGACATTTACATTCAACGATATTATTTCCATTAACATCTTTTTCACCTGTTCGATAACAAGGTGCTGTCATACAACCAGCATAAACTCCTGCATCATTACCTGTGCAAGATGTGATAGGATCACCTGTATCTTGATTGATATAATCTTGTGTATAAATCGGTGAAAATACAGAAATTAAATCAGCGCCAGGTACTAATAAATTGGTATTAATGGCTTCACACACAGGTGCAGTAATATCACCACTAGCACATTTTTCACCATTTTTACCGCAAGCTTCTACAGTTTCTTTATAAATAGTTAAATTTGATATTGCATTAATATCAACTAAATAAGGTATTTTAGGTGAGATAATATTGGTAGATATTTCATAACACGAACAATTTGCATAAACACCATCATCTGATAATTTACAGGGTAGTGGTGGATTATCTGGGTTAGTACCCGTTGGATCATCTGGGCCTGAATAATAACATAATGCATATGAAAACTTTCTTCCTACAGGTGGCATACATTGAAGAAAATTAGAAGGGGTAGTTACAATATCAGCATAACTTGGTCCATAAGCTGTCGTATTTTTGCCATTAAAAGTATAAACATCGCCAACACTTACCCCATTTAAAATAGCATCACTATATTCATGTGCATAAATCTTATCATTTGTATTTGCATAAGATAAACTACTACAAAGAATCATCCACAGACAATAACAGCATAATGCAACCAATAATCTGTGGATTGTTTTTACATTCAATTTTTTCATGAACTACCCCAAGCTTATTTTCAAACAATAAATCATAACTAAATTGTAGTTTATTGATAAAATATAGAGAGTCATGTAATTGTATTAATTTATTTAATCACTATTTCTTTCAAGCGGTAAATCACTATTATATTGAACAAACTCAATTTCAAATCCATTAGGATCGATATAATAAATATTTTTTCTAACACCATCTGATTTAGTTGGAATAGAGCAACTAAAACCAACAGCTTTAAGACGACTCTCTAATGCTTCAATATTATAAGTCACATAGGCAAAATGAGCTAAGCCTATTTGATTTGATGTTAAGTCTCGGTTATTACCAACACCATGATCACTAAATGCTATATACTGATACTGATCACCAAAATGTAACCATTTTCGTTTATATTGATACCAATTTGACTCACCTTGTGAGCGAATAGCCCAATGCGGCTTGATAAAATAATAATGTTTTCTCTAAGTCACTAACAACAAGGTTTATATGCTCTAAATGCATAGTTATTCTCCTAAACGATTTAATTAACATTTAAATCATAAAACCTCAAGTTAACTTAAGGTCAAATATTTTTGTAATATTTATTTTCAATAAGATAATCGTTAAAAAACCAAACCTAATTATTTAACTTTTTAATAAGTTTAATTTCTGCAAGATTCAAGTTTGGTAAGTCAATACATATTCTTTTATCCTTGGTTTTTATAAACTCTTTTCTAGTGTAAAAATCAATTGCTAGAGCATTTTTTAACAATACCCATAAGTAGACTTTCTTAATCTTATTTAATCTACTATCACAAATTACCTTATTGATAAGTTTTGAGCCAACTCCATAACCTATATAATTAGGATCGATATAAATTGTCTTAATTTCCACAGCATCAATAACTTGATCACCAATAAACTTATCAAAACAAATAAAACCAACAACTAAATTATGATACTCGGCAACAATAATATTAACTAACTTGCTATTTAACATGTTATGCCATAATAACTTTTTATCACTTTTTTTATAAATCTGATTCAAATTGTTTTTAGAGATAAATCCTTTATATGCATACTTTGCACTTTCAATATGAATTCTAGTAATATCATCAATATCTGCTATTTCTGCTTTTCTAAAGTTAATTTCATTCACAGATTAAAAGTTACCTTAATAATTGAAAAAATTTGCTATAACAGGGGTGACTATTTAAAAAAACACCAATATAATCTTGCCGAAATATGGTAAGAGCGATCAACATCCTTGTTGATTGTATTCTTAATCCTTTAAAGAATTCCTCGCTCTTTCCTAGGGGGTTGCAAGTATTATTCTCACATGTACGGTCAAATCAGTATATAGAAAAATTCACTTTCCTTTGTGAGATATTGTCCATGGTAAAAATATCAATAACATTGAAAATTGATTTTTAAGCTATTCATTTTAATTATTTGGATAAATAATGCTTTTATAAAAAGTCGGTCGATAAGCCGGGTTCTGTCGCGGACAATCATTCATCTTGGCTATCTGTCACCAGTCTAGCTCCAGCAACCTACCCGATCGCAGTATGGGTCATACCTTAAAGCGATCCTATTTGGTCTTGCTCCAAGTGGGGTTTACCCTGCCATTGATGTTACCATCAACGCGGTGCGCTCTTACCGCACCCTTTCACCCTTACCTAGTAAACTAGGCGGTTTACTTTCTGTGGCACTTTCCGTAAGTTCACACTTCCCAGGCGTTACCTGGCACTTCACCCTGTGGAGCCCGGACTTTCCTCTATTAGCTTAAAACTAACAGCGATTGCCTGACCGACTTTTCAATAACATTATATCCTAATGGTTCGATAAAAAGCAAATTACCAATCCATTAAGCATAAGTAGTTACCTCTGAAAGATAACGAGATTTAATATGATTAATATAATCATCAGCTTCAAATACTTTATTCGTTGCAGATAAAACAAGCTCATCAAAGCTTAATGATGATGCTTTTGAATGAACGTTTTCCTTAAGCCACTGCATCAATACTCTAAAGTCTCCTTTAGCTATTGCAGCTGGAATCTCAGGTTTAGCTTTTAGTGCTGCTTGATAGAATTGAGCTGCAAGCATTGAACCTAATGCATAGGCCGGAAAATAACCAAATAATCCTGCAGGCCAGTGAACATCTTGCATAATGCCATCTTTATAATTACCTTTTGTATCACGCGATAAATAGCTTTGCATTTTCTCATCCCATAAATGCACTAAGTCATTAACCGCTATTTCATCATTAATCAATGCTTTTTCTAACTCATAACGCAAAATTACATGTAATGGATAGGTTACTTCATCTGCATCAACTCGAATCAAGCCTGCTTTAACTTCTGTATAATGACGATAGAGATTTTCTTTTGAGAATGATTCATCATGATAATTAAAGGTCTCTTTAACGATATCAGATAAGATTGAGATAAACTCCATACTACGACAGGCATGCATCTCGACTAATAATGACTGACTTTCATGAACCGTCATTCCCAATGCATCGCCAACCGGTTGATATTGCCATTTTTGTGGCAGTTGTAATTCATACATCGCATGACCTGTTTCATGGCAAACTGCCATTAATGACGAAATAAATTCATCTTCATTATAACGTGTCGTAATACGGACATCGCCTTTAATACCACCACAAAAAGGATGTACTGCTGTATCAAGGCGACCATGATTAAAATCAAAACCAATCATATTCATGAGTCTATGAGATAATTCTTTTTGTTGATTAAGTGGGAATTTTTGCTTAAATCCAATTGGTTTAAACTGGCTTTGATAATTAATTATTTGCTTAATTGCATCCGGTAAAAATGCTTTTAATTGTGAAAAAATAGGATCAATTTGGCTTGTTGTAATACCTGGTGAATAATCATCTAATAAGGCATCATAACTAGAACAATTATAGTATTGTGCTTTTATCTTAGCTATTTCTTTAACGCTATTAACCGTTTTTTCTAAATAAGGGATAAAGTCATGATAATTATTTTCAGCCCTTAATTTACGCCAAGCTTGTTCAGACTGCTTCTGATTTAATGTTAATTCAGTTACAAGTTTTTCTGGAATAATACTTGCATCAGTTAAGCGTTTTTTTATCCACTTCATATTGGCTTGTTGCCAATTATCCAGTTTAGTCACATCCACTGAATCAACCATTGATTTTAAATCATTCGAATTTAGCTTTTGATGTATTAACTGTGATAATGCTGCTAATGTTTGATTTCGACTATCACTTGCACCAACAGGCATCATTGTTTGCTCATCCCAGCCTAATATATGACTAGCATTTTCTAAGTGGCGAATGGTTTTCGTATGATTTTCAAGTGCTAAATAGTTATCGGTTGACATAATAAAATCCTTAATTGCATTGATATATAACCATATATATAGAATATTTGACTAAAAAACCATTCCTTTATATAGATATATAGATAATTTTTACTGATTTATTTTTATAATTGAAAGTTTAAGGTACAAATAAAAATTTTGTCATGACAAAAAATAAAAAACTTATTTGCTTTTAGTCTTCTTAGGATTTGATTTTATTTTTTTTAAATTTTCAAACTTAGGATCCTTAGCAATACGATAATTAACCCATGACTGTTGCACAATTGTTAGTATATTATTAGTTAACCAATAAAGAACAAGTCCTGCCGGAAAGCTTGCAAACATAACGGTAAAAATAACGGGTAAAAACATCATTACTTTTGCTTGAACTGGATCTGGTGGCGCTGGGTTAATTTTTTGTTGGACCAACATAGATAGCCCCATCAATACAGGTAACACATAGTAAGGATCTTTAACCGATAAATCTTGAATCCAAAAGACAAACGGTGCTTGACGTAATTGAACTGATTCAAGTAATACCCAATAAAGCGCAATAAATACTGGAATTTGAATTAAAATAGGTAAGCAGCCTCCAAGTGGATTTACTTTTTCACGTCGATAAAGCTCCATCATTGCTTGTGACATTTTCTGTCTATCATCACCAAGGCGTTCTTTTAATTGCTTAATCTTCGGTTGAAGCATGCGCATTTTAGCCATTGAGCGAAAACTTTTAGCTGATAATGGATAAAATAAGATCTTAATTAATAAGGTTACTAAAATAATTGACACACCCCAGTTACCGACAACTTCATGAATATGTGCCATAGCCCAAAAAACAATAACAGAAATAAACCATAAAAGCCCGTAGTCGATCGTATAGGATAAATTAGGAGCAGCAGCCTCAAGTTGATCTTTTATTGCAGGACCAATGTATAAATTGGCTGTTTGGGATTGTGCTTGAGATGGTGCAAGTTCAAACTGCGGTTGAATAATACCTGCAATATAGGCTTTATCTTGTTTATTCTCTTGTGTATAGAGTACATTCTCGCCTGAACCTTGTGGAATCCATGCGGTTAAGAAGTAATGCTCTACCATCGCTGCCCAACCACCTGTTGTTGTAATGTTTACAGGTGACTTCGCAATATTACTAAATGATTCTTTCTGGTATTTATCCGAAATGGAAGATAAAACAGCGCCAATATAAGTTGCATAAGAATGTACATTTAAAAGTCCACCACTACTTTGAGGCTCTTTACGACTTAAAAAGTTATAAGTTCGTGCACTAAGAGAATGATTGGATATATTTTTAACGATTGTTTTTACAGAAATATCATAGCTACCGCGTTTAAATGAATAGACTTTAGTTACTTCAAGTTGACCATTATTAGCAACTAACGTTACCGATAATTCATTTGCACTACCCATTTGATAGTTTCGTTTTTCTGATTTGAAATAAAGATTTTTTTGCTTAGTTGAAGTCGCTACAGCTGACTGTGAAATATAATCAATATTATTTTGATTCGTCAATATACTTAATGGTTTTTTATTTTCAATTGAAGTTGGATATTTTAATAAACTGGCATTAACAATCGTTGCATTTAATGGTTTTATTTCTAAATCTAATACATCTGTTTTAATATGGATCGGTTTAAAGTGTCCATCCACTTTATTATTTACTAAAGTATTTTTTTGATCTTCCTTAAGATTTATAGGTGATTTAGGGATTGCTTGAATTGGAATTTTTGAATTATTGTTATTTGTTTTATCTACTTGAGCAACTTCAGTTTGACTTACATTATCCTGTGGATGAAACCGTTGATAATATTTACTATAAAAAATCATAAATACCATAAAAATGGCTATTAATAACGCTAATCGTATATTGTTTGGTTTCATTTGTTAGAACCTTCTTGTTTGATTTCAGGAACTGGATCAAAGCCACCTTGGTGGCAAGGATGACATTTTAACAGACGTTTAATACTAAGGAAAAGCCCATATAAGATACCAAAGCGAACAATGGCATCGATTGAATAACGTGAACAACTAGGATAAAAACGACAACGTGGTCCTAAAACTGGACTTATTGTATAACGATAAATAATTATAGGAATAATTATCACCTTGCGAGTTAGTAATCGACTTTTTTGAATAATTTTTCTAAATCTTCCCATAAGTCCACTCGCTTGGCATCCTTAATATGTCGATTAGAGATAACTAATAAACGATAGGAGTTTAATTGTCGTCTATAATTGTAAAAAATAGCCTGAATAATTCGCTTTGTGTAATTACGTTCAACAGCTTTTTTTTGCTTTTTCTTAGCCAAAACAACACCAAGTTTTGGCATTAATAAGGTATTATCTTTTGTTAATAACAAAGTAAAAAAGCGTGTAGAGACACGCTTTGTATTACTTGAATTAAAAACAATTGAATAATCTTTTTTACTAAAACGATGTAGTTTAGGCAGCAAGTTTATGACGACCTTTAGCACGTCTACGATTAATAATCTTACGACCACCTTTAGTAGACATACGGGCTCTAAAGCCATGGTTTCTTTTTCGTTTTAGGTTACTTGGTTGAAATGTACGTTTCATTTTTATAAACCTTCTTAAGCTTGTGTATTAATATTCAAATCGATAACGATATAAAGCAGTCAGTGGATGCATTTTAGATAAATCAAATTTAAGCGTCAACCTTTTTCTTGTAATCAACAATAGAATTTAGTTGTTATCTTTTGTGTATAAAATTCTAAAGATTTTATTTTGTGGATAGTTTATCTATTTATTTATAAACCCTAATCTTTATTAATTAATATTATTTATTTTATAGTTTTTGTTATTATAGGGGGTAGAAAACTCTGTGGATAGTTCTTATTTCACTACATAAATCAAATATTAAGGCTGTTGATAACCTTGTTGGTAAACTATGTATCCTCTTGTGGAATTATGAGGATAACTTTGGATAACTTGTTATTGAAATTTTTAATCACAAAGAATCCACAGGGTATATACAAAGATTATTAACAGAGTTATCCACAACCTAATTCACAGTCAACTAACAGAGTTATTAACAGAGTTATCCACAGGTATTAATAAATTTTGTTGAAGCTAATTCTAAGATTGCTATAATTGGCAGTAGATAGAAAGAGAGATTGGTATATTATAACCAATCGTTTAGTTTAATTAATTGAATTTTATGGTGTTTTTAA